>NZ_RXHQ01000048.1 GCF_004138105.1 Xylanivirga thermophila
ACAATTAGAATTAGCCATAGCGAGCACCTCACTGTATTATTTTTTTTTGGTTAAAAATATTATACATGATTTTCTCGCTATGGTTCTATATTTTTTTGGTGTTGCATTTAATTATACAACGAACCTTTATATATTTTTAGCCCAATATTAGTATAAAGTATAAGATTATCTTTGTTTTAACACCTTAAAAAGATAATTTTTTACATGATTTTCGCAACCGATTGCAAAAAAGAAGATGCTGAATATAAATATAGCATCTTCTTTTTTGCTTATGATATATTGAAAAGTTCCCGTATATCTTCCTCGGTCATCTTAGAAATAAAGGTCTCCCCTGGCTGGAGCACCGAATCTATAAGTTCTTTTTTCTTTTGTTGCAGGGCATATATTTTCTCCTCTATGGTACCCCTACTAATAAGCTTTATGGCATGGACTGTACTCTGTTGTCCTATACGATATGCCCTGTCCGTAGCCTGTTCTTCAACAGCAGGGTTCCACCATGGATCAAAATGGATTACCGTATCTGCTCCTGTCAAGTTTAGCCCAGTTCCTCCCGCCTTCAAAGAAATGAGAAACACATCTCTAAATCCCTGGTTAAAGGATCTTACCGCATCTCTCCTCTCCTCTGCCTTTATACTTCCATCTAAATAAAAGTATGTGATACCTACCTTTTGGAGCTCTTCCTTTATAAGTTTTAAAACCTCAGTAAACTGGGAGAATATCAGTACCCTATGTCCACCTTCTTTTAATTCCTCCAAAAGCTCCATAAGGGCATCCATCTTGCCACTGCCACCATTATAGTTCTCTATAAACACCCCTGGATGGCAGCATATCTGTCTTAATCTGGTAAGCCCGGCAAGTATCTGTATCCTACTCCTATTTATACCGTTTATCCTTATATCCTCTTCTATTTCGCCCCTTATCTGTTGCAGATATGCAAGATATATCTGCTTCTGCTCATGGGTCAAATCCACCTTGCGGACATTTTCAATCTTTGGCGGGAGCTCCTTTAACACATCCTTTTTAAGTCGTCTCAGTATAAACGGCTTTACATACCTATTTAGCTCCTCTAATGCTTTTTTATCCTCTTCTTTTGCTATGGGCCTTTCAAACATCTTAACAAACTTCCTGAGGGATAAAAGATACCTCGGCATCAAAAAATCGAATATGGACCATAGCTCCGTCAGGTTATTTTCAATTGGGGTACCGGTCAAGGCAAAATATCCCCTGGCACGTATCTTCTTTACAGACTTTGCATTTAGGGAAGCTGGATTTTTTATATGCTGCGCTTCATCTAGTATGCAGTAGCCAAACTCTACATCATCATAAAGTTCTATATCCCTGCGTACAAGTGGATAGGATGTTATCACTATATCTGCATTTAGGATATCACTAATCTGCTGTCTCCTCTCATCCTTTGTCCCTGATATCACTAACGTCTTAAGGGAAGGTGCAAACCTGTCCACCTCGCTCTCCCAGTTATATACCAGAGATGTGGGGCATATGACTATTGACGGGAGATTTAGCCTTTCCTTTTCAGACTGTATAAATGCAATAGTCTGAAGTGTCTTGCCAAGGCCCATATCATCAGCAAGTATACCGCCCATTCCATAGGCTGCCAATGTCTTTAACCATTTAAAGCCTGTAATTTGATATCCCCTCATAATACCATCTAGGGATTTAGGTATTTCATAATCCAAATCCTTTGGTTTCCTTATGTTTTCCACCAATTTCTTAAAGGCCATATTGCGCCGTACATAGACATCTTCCACCCCTTTGAGCTTATCATCTAGATACATGGCCTTATACTTTTTAAGGTTTATTGCCTCTTTTTTTAGCTCCACATCATCTATACCAAGATATTCCATCATATCGGAAACATTTTGCATCTGTGGCGTATCGAGGGGTATAAATGAACCATCTGGTAGACGATAATACTGTTTTTTCTCCCTTAATGAGGCAAATATTTCAGGCAATTTCTCCTTTTGTATACCATCTATCGAAAAACTGAACTCCAAAAGATCAGAATCCTCATTAAGTCGAATAGAACTCGTATAGTATGACGTATCATATATCTTCATGTTTTTAAAGGCATCTGAATAATATACCGTAGACATATCCTGAAGCTTTGGCACCCTATTTGTTATAAAATCATATATACTCTCCTCATCATCTAGATATACCATATCCTTGTTTATCCTAAAATTAGATGATTCGAATATATCAAGTATATCCCGTTCCTTCTCATAGTCACGAATAACTATATAGTTATCGTGCACATCCTGCTTTGGAGCAAATGGATCTATTTTATAATCCCCATAATTAAATATAAAGGACGCAGTTATGTCATCTCCTAACCTATCTAAATATATGGATGCCTCCAATGGCCTTTGATAGAATTTCTCCTCCACCCCAGAGTCTAAAAATAGTTCCCCCGCCTTCTTCATATTTGGGATTACAAATGATGCAAATTTTTCTTCATCCTCCTTTGGAATCTTTATCTTTTCAACACCATGTGTCGTAACCATTTGAAAGAATGGGGCAAGATTTTCCATTTGAGCCTTAGGTAATACATATATATTGCCGTTTGAAAAAAAGTACTTTCCATCCCTTGTTAGGGGCAGGGTTAGTTCTGGTATATCCATCCCCATCTCAAGCTCTTCTCCCGCCTTCTTCAAGCTGAATTTAACCGGCAGATCCTGCTTTATAAACCTTACATCTTTGTATTCATGCCCAAACAGCGTAATATTTAAGGTACTATCATCCATCAAATGCAAAAACTGCTCCATAGATGACTCTGTCAAATAGAGATACTTGTCCCTAAATAGCAAGGTAGTACGAGAAGTACCATATGCCATATTATCGATGTCATATATATTATATATAAAATCTATGAGACGCTGATCCCCTTTACTAAAATACTGGTCGATTGGATCAAATACAAAATTTTTACCAAATTCAAGGGGAGTATTCTTCTCAATGGATTCCATAAGCTGTTTTATATTTCTCACCACATATAGCCTATCCAGTCCCATTCGAAGATCCAGAAAATAAATGAACTCATTCCCATAGAAATTGCCCCTCTCTATATTGAGGGTAACTTCCAACTTTAGCTGTTCCCGTTCAACCTCTACTGAGCGATTTTGAAAAAGACCTATTAAAGATTTCATAAGTACTTCAGGATGTTCATCATGCCTTACAATACGCCTAAACTCCAAATCCTTTATATATAAAATGGCAGCGACTATATGCTTGCAATATCCATCATAGTTAAAATACGCAGGACAATCACAATATGCATCTATAATTTCGCCATTGCGATTTAGATCCACTACTACATCATAATCCTGGCTTCCTTCAACTGTAGCCTCAACATGCCCCGTATCCCAGTGCACCTCTACATCCTTAACTCTGCCCTCTCTATAATAATCCCTTCCCCTGTTATAGACAGCATTGGAGGGGCAATTTTGTCTTATCTCCTGCTCTGTAATAATATATCACTCCATTCGGTCATATTTAAAGCTATTTATATTATACCAAATTATAGATGGCTAAAACACTGCCTATATATATAGTTTTATAGTATGATTTTACTATATGAAATAAAAATAAAGGTGCTACTATTATTTAGTAACACCTATTATACCGAACGTCTAGGAAGTACTCTCCCTTACTATGAATTTATAGGGAACCTTTTTGATATGGTGAACATCTACTCCCTGTACTATATCATATAACATCTTTGCCGCTTCATATCCCATTTGATAAAAGTCCTGATGAACGGTAGTCAATGACGGCGTTGTATATGAGGAAATCAAAATATCATCAAAACCTACCACCGAAAGTCTTGAGGGTATCCCTATGCCAAGGTCCTTTGCTGCTAATATAGTTCCTATCGCCATTAGATCGGAAGCGCAAAAGATTGCAGTAACTTCAGGATGCTTGGGCAAAAATTGAAGCATAACCCTATACGTTTCCTCTTGGGAAAAGTTCCCCCTAACGATATAATCATCCCTTATTATTAATCCATTCTCTCGCAGCACAGATAGATATCCTTTACAACGTGAGTGGGATACTGACGCAACATCAGTTCCTGTAACATAGACTATATTTTTATGTCCCCTATCAACTAGATACTGTACAGCCTCCCTTGCCGCCTCGTAGTTATCTATAGATACATATCCCACATGCTTGCTGTCGGCAGGCTGATCTATAAGTACACATGGAATGCGACTTTTTACCACCTCTTTGTAATATGCATCATCGGTTTTTATACCTTGTATTACAAAACCGGCAAGGGAATGCTCCTCTGCAAACTGCAGATAGCTTTTATTTTGCTGTATGGCGGAATCAACTGCAAACATGAGGATCTCATAATCAATTGAGCGGGCAAATTCATAAATACCCACCAAACTTTCCTGCACCATATTATGCCTGGCCCCCTTCTCTAGGCCGGACATGATATACCCAAAGATACGGCTTTCCTTTGTTACAAGGGTACGAGCAGCAACATTAGGAGAATATTTCAATTCTTCGGCTACTTCAAAAATCCTTTTGCGTGTTTCTTCGTTAATATCTTTATAATTATTAAATGCGCGGGATACAGTAGCTATTGAAACTCCCGCCTTTTTAGCCACATCCCTAATCGTTGCCATATAAAACATCCTTCCAAACTCTTCATTTTATTAATATTTTAAAAGCATTCACTTGTATTGTCAAATGTTTTTGATATATAGTCTGCAACAAACATCATTGCCCTTACATGATGAACCGACTGATCTCCACACACTGTCCAGTCAAGGGTTGGCTCCCATGGCCAAAAGCCCTTTCCGTCCCCTCACTTGGTATATCATCAATTCCCCAATCTTTAGGCGATACAGTTGCAAACATCTATTCCCCTCTAAATCATAGTTTTGTCTATTACAATGTATTCATCTATCAATATATACGTCTATTAACCTTTAACACCTGAAGATGCAACACTAGCCTGAACCTGCTCCTGTGCCAGCATATAGATGATTATACCTGGCAATACGACCATGGTGAGGGCTGCAAACATCTTCGTATAGTCATATGAAAATGCCTCTGTGAAAAAAGCGAGGGCTAAAGGCAATGTCCTGTGCTTTTGACTGCTTGTTAGGAGCATTGCATAGAAATATTCATTCCAATTACCTAAAAACATGAGTATCCCGGCAGTTGATAACCCTGATTTTGCCAATGGTACATTTATGCTCCAAAACTTAGTCCAAAATCCTGCCCCTTCTATATCAGCCGCTTCATTCAACTCTATAGGTATTGTCATAAATGCCGATTTTAAGATAAACATGGACATTGCCATACCATTTGATAAATAAACCAATATAAGCCCATACTTCGTATCATACAGATTCATCTTCATTATCAATGAAAAAATAGGTTGAGCCTTTGTATGTCCAGGTACCAGCAGTGTCATAGTAAATAATACATAAAAGAGCGTCTTTCCCTTAAAATCATATTTTGCAATAACATATGCTGCCATGGAAAAAAACAATAATGCCACAAAGGTTGAAACGGTAGCAATCAAAAGAGAATTTAATGTATAATTCAAGAAATTATATTGTGTAAACACCTTAACAAATGGTGTAAAATCAAACTTTGTCGGCAAGGAAAATGGGCTATTTAGAATTTGGGCATTAGTTTTAAATGCAGACATAATAACCCACAAAATAGGAAAAATAGATATTACTACTGTAAAAATTAAGACCAAATATATCAATATATTATAAATAGTTTTCTTCAAAATATTCACCAAAACACCCCCTTACAGAGCACTTTCATTCATCTTAAACACTTTATTTATAAAATAAAGGGTCACTATTCCAAATACCAACATCACTACCGCCGCTGCATTTGCATATCCATAATTCATGTCGGAGATAGCCTTTACCAATATAAGCGGTATGTTCATGGTATCATCACCGGGACCACCTTTAGTAGTCAATGCAATAGGTTCGTACATGGCAATCCTGGAAGTAATGGAAATTATGACACTTGTTCCAATGGCATGCTTACATAATGGCAAATCAATATTAAATATAATCCTTGATCTACTTGCCCCATCGATAAGTGCAGCTTCATGTAATTCTTTAGGAATAGCCATCAAATCGGTCAATACAACTAAAGTTACAACAACGGCATAGAAAAGCCATGTAAAGGTTATTGCCCAAAACGCATGTGGGCTCTCATAAAACCACTTTACACTGAAATTAGGATTGAATATCCTTATTGCATTATTTAAAACACCAAAGTCATCATTAAATATAAATCTATAGATCATTGCCCATGCAGCCACTGAAATTACGTTTGGAATCATAAATACCCCACGGACAAATTTCCAACCAAATGGTTTTCTGTATAGTATGAAAGCTATCAATACACCATACCCTACGTGAAGGGTACCTGCTATAAGGGACCAATATAAAAGATTCTTAACAGATATTCTAAATTCTGTCTTGCTAAATAGCTTTGTATAGTTTGCAAGCCCAACAAATTTTGGTGCATTATATCCGTCCCATTGTGTAAAACTCGTATAGAGCACCGTTATTATTGGTGATAAATAGAACAATAGAAAAATCGCTATTGAGGGCAATAAAAACAAGTATATCCATAGCTTTTCCCTTTTATTTCTCATATCGTCACTTCCTTTTATAAAATTTAAGGTCTCTTACCCTTAGGGTAAGGACCTTAAATTTATATAATATAATAACTTTTATTCAACTGCCTCTTTTGCCTTTTCCGTTAATTCCTTGGCAAATTGCTCCGGAGTTAAAGATCCATCAATTAATTTAGGCAATAATTTAGGAAATTCTTGCTCTGCGATTGAAGATGGCATAATATCAGTACAGCCGGGTACCAATTTTGTATCCTTATTAACTGCTGTAGATAGCTCGCTTAAAATGCGGTTTTCCTTCAATTTAGTATTGAAATCCTCTGAAGTAGTAAGATTAGGTGCAGTACCACCCTCAGCTAACATATATGCTTCCAACTCTTCAGGAGAATTTATAAATTCTAGGAATGCCAATGCCCCTTCAGTTACATCCTCTGGCAATCCACTTGGGATCCACCAACCATAACCATTAACATTTGCAACTGCAATATTTCCTGGGTATATATCTCCCTTTACCTGATCACCATTAAAATCATTGCTCCACTTGTCAGATGCCTCTTCAGCAAAATCACCAACCATCCAAGGACCATTACATATAACAGCAGATTTTTTACTCATAAAGCTGTTTGCTGCATCTGCATAGGCAGCACCTAATGTGTTGGATGAGGCATGCTCCTGTAAAAACTTCTGCAGCTTTGTAAAGGCATTTACCCATGCATCAGATGTAAAATCTGTTACCCGCTCCTCTGCACCTTTTTTAAGTATCTCAACTCCACCCTCTTCAGCTGCTACCAATGATGTTAAAAACAATGAAGTAGTCCATGCGTTTTCAGCGGTCATAAAGGCAAGCTTGTTTTCACCCAATTCACCTTCAAATTCTTCCAATGTCATTTCACCAATTCGTTTGCTGGGATTCATCATGGTAGAATTATAATAAAGTCCTATGGGTCTAGTAACTATAAGCGGCATTGATACCACTTTGCCGTCTTTTGTATTATACTCAAGTGCGTCTTCAATTAGAGCTGACTTAATCTCCGGCTTGCTGTCCAACCAGTCCGATAGATCATAATATTTGTTGTTTGAAATGATTACCTTCTCGAACCAGTCCTTATCTGCACCTTCAATCAAAGGCGGGAGCTTGTCTTGTATAGCCAACTGTTTGATCTTTTCAAAGTATGAATCCTGTGGAAGTTCTTCAATTATTACCTTGTACTTACCTTCATATTTTTTATTAAACCTATCCACTTGGGGTAGGAAAAACTTACCCCCTACATTTTGACCAGCCTTGTAATGAGGAATATGCAGTTCAACAACTTCCTTCTTATCGTCCTGATCCTTTTTAACATCTTCCTTTGACTCATTTTTAGTGTTGTTCTGTGTTTCATCATTTTCTTTCGGTTTTTGACCACAACCTACAACAAATACAATGGTCATGGATATAACCAATATCAATGAAATTAACTTCTTCATATAATTACCCCCTTATTAATTTACAATTTTGAGTACCTAGGACACCTTTAAATCGTTTCTTCACCTCCCATTGAGAAATTTATTATGCAAAACCTATCTAAAACTTGAGATGATATTCTTGTATATTAGTTTAAATATTTGGCCTATGTAAATTTTATAGGTATAATATAATAAAATATATTATATTGGTTCGGAAACGTTTCCGATGTCTTTAAGATAATTATATATTATTAAAATTTGTTTGTCAACTAGGTTTTAGCATATAAATAATTACATAATATAAGAAAATATTTACAAATCCGCGTATTTCTTTTTTACCACGAATTCAAGTGTTATAGGATATAAAGAAGATGACCCCGCATGATATAGAAATCATCTTCTTTATATTATAATTATCTTGTTTTGGCTTCTTGTCTTTTCCTTTTGTATTTATCATAACGTTTTTTGCCCTCTTCAAATGCCAGCTTCTCCGCAGGTGTTTCAGTTATAAGGCGTGGCACTTCAACAGGCTTGCAGTTTTCATCTATGGCTACCATGGTAAAATACGCACTAATAGCAGGCTTTGGCGGTAAATCAGACTTTAAATCATCTACCTCCACCTCTACCTTTATCTCCATGGAGCTCCTGCCTACAAACACCAGTTGAGCCTTGCATATTACAAGTTCCCCTACAAATACAGGATGGTGAAACTCCAGTGCATCCACCCTGGCAGTAACTGCATTATATCTTGAATGACGTCTTGCCACTACATAGGCAGTGTTATCCATCATCTTCATTATTTCTCCACCATGTACATTACCCAAATGATTAGCCTCACCAGGCATCATCACCTGAGACATGACAGTTCTTGAGTAGCTTACTGTTTTTTCTTCCATGATCCATTACCTCCACGTAATCACGTAATCTAGTAAATAGCACCTTAATATAATACACCACAGCAAGCTATTTAAACAACCTATTATTATATAATAACTATCTCCTTTAGATCTTCTATGCTCCTTAGGGTATACATAGCCTTTACGCAATTTACAGCATCACCAATCGCTGCACTATCAAATCCACCATTTATCGCCGCTTCAATGCCCGATTCAGCATCTTCTACTACCAAGCATTCGGCGGGAGCTAAATTGATATATTCTGCAGCTTTAAGGAATACCTCAGGATCAGGTTTTGAATGGCTAATATTATTACCGTCTGAAACGGCATCAAAGAACTCTCCCAGGCCAATCTTTTTAAGTATAAATCCTGCATTTTTGCTAGAAGAACCTATTGCCAATTTGCAACCCGCCTGTCTAAGGGCAATGAGGGTATCATATACCTCATCACTTAGATCAGCCCTTGACATATTATTAAGCAACTCTCGATAATAATTGTTTTTTTGTTCAGCTAGGGTCTTCTTTTCATCATCTGTCAACTCTCCATCATAGTTTTCCAGTATTATCTCTAGGCTCTCCATGCGGCTTACACCCCTAAGGCGATTATTGATAGTCCTATCGAAATAAACACCTATCTGATCTGCAAGCTTTTTCCATGCCTTATAATGATATTTGTCTGTATGACAAATAACACCATCTAAATCAAAAATAATACCTTTATACAGCATCTGCAAAATCCCCTCTCAAATCTTATTATCTTTTAATCTCTGCTCCCGCCTTTTGTCCAGCCAAGATGCTAGTCTTTGTGTCATATATAAATATAGATACTGCATCTTTACCCATGTTTTCTACGACAACATCATCCTGAGAAACTGTTACCCTCATGGGATTTCCCCTCCACACCAATGGGAAGGAGATGTCGCTCCATTCTTTAGGTAGACGGGGTGATATATATAAATCATCTCCAACTATTCTCACGCCGCCAAATCCCATGACTACGCATTGCCAAATACCACCCATGGCCGCACTGTGTATCCCCATATCCGAGCTTTTCATGTTTTGTCCAAGATCTATATCGCAGGAACTACGGAAGAATTCATATGCACTATCCCTATAGCCAAGATCATTTGCCAAAATGCAGTGGGTAGACTTACTCAATGAAGAATCGTGAAGGGTACGCTCTTCATAAAAGAGATAATTCTTCTTTTTTGTTTCCTTATCAAATAGGTCATCTAAGAGATATAGTAACATAACCAGATCTGCTTGCTTAGAAACCTGCATTTCATTGATCTGTTCCATGTTATAATCATTATAGATGGTTCCTACTACTTCAGCATTCTTATATGGCGTAAGATCAATATGCTTTAGCTTCAAATAGGTATCGTGCTGAGGAATAATACCATCTTCCCCGGGCTTAGGCAGATATAATCCATCTATAACCCTGTCTATCTCATCTTTGATGTTAGAAAGATGCAATTTTTGATCCAACTTTTTATATAGTTCCGGATTAATATTTGGCATCTCTTCGATGATCTCTTTAGCCAGCTTCATATTATAATGGGCAAGGTAGTTGGTGTAAGCATTGTTATTCACATGCTCTTTGTACTCATCCGGCCCAATGACATCATTTATTTCATAGCGTTTTAGCGTTTCATTCCACTCTACCCTGCTTGACCAAAAATAGGCTGTTTGTATAATGATCTCATAGCCATAGTTATCCATAAACTCCTGATCTCTAGTAGCAATATAGTATTCCCATACCGCATAGGCAATATCAGCTGAAATATGCTGTTCAATCAATCCGGTCAAAATGGGAGTAGCCTCTCCGGTTACAACATCTGCAGCACCTAATTTAGGAGTTACCTCACCATCATCGATCCATGCAGATTCCCATGGATACATAGCACCTTTAAAGCCATTTTCCCTTGCCTTTAATCGGGCACCATATAAATTTCTGAAACGATATTCTAGTAGCGTTCGCGCTGTCTTAGGCTGTGTAAACATAAAATAGGGTAGAATAAAGATCTCAGTGTCCCAAAATGAATGACCCTTATATCCCTCACCACTTAAGCCCTTTGCACCAATTCCAACCCTATTGTCATCTTGCTTAGTCATGATATTGAGATGATATAGTGCAAATCTAATAGCTAACTGGTCATAATCATTGATGGCATTTATTTTAATATCATGTTCTCTCCAAAAATGCGCCCATGCATCCTTGTTTTCTTTAAATAAGGCATCATATCCCAATTCATAAGCCTTGCGAATAGTTTCAAGGCCATCATTTTTTAAACTGTCAACTATATCATCAGAAATGGATTCATATTTTAGATCACGGCTGGTATGGACACATGAAATCTTCTCCATTGTAAATACACTGTCTTTCTTTAGGGTCAGCTGTAGCTTGTTGCTAAGAAATCTCCGTTCAATAACAGGCAATAGATCAACCTTAGCCTTCTTGCCATCAATTTCAAAGGCATGGGATGCATGTATAGCTGCATATACACCAGATTGTATGGTTTTTGATATCATCTCCATATATGTTGCATCATAGATGCGCTTTTCCCCTTCATGAAAATGCTGTGAGCCTGTATTAGTCACTTGACCATCAATGCCGCTTTCAATAGAAATGTTCATATCGCCAGATAAAGGTTTAATTGTAACTTTGCTACCAATTATATGTCTATTTGCGACAGAAACAAAACGATTAAAACACAATTCCAAACGATCACCATTAGGACTCTCCCAATCCACTTTACGGATGAGTTCTCCCGTCTTTAAATTAAGACTGCGGCTATAAGCATGTAAAACGCCACTGTCCATCCTGAAACGAATACCACTGACATATATTATAACATTGGTTATATCCGGCAGGTTGGGCAATTCAGTTACCTCAGCTTCATCAAATTTATTAAATGTACCTGCAACAAACATATTTCTCTTCTCACCAACATATTTCTCCTCTAGAGCAGCTCTTACACCCATATAACCGTTGCCTTGGCAAAATATAGATTCACATTTTCCTAGATGTTGATAATCAAAATCAGATTCTTCAATGATCCAGTTTTTAAACTCACCTTGGCCTTTTGTATAGTTTAATATATTTCCCATTTTACCCCTCCGTCTATAGTAAGACTTGTTATTATAATAGAGCATCATAATGTACTTGTCATCGCTCCAAAAACGTTTCCGGTAAGGAGTAAAAAAATAATTTCCGGAAACGTTTTTGGAATGTTATGAATCTATAATAACATATTATTTTATCTATGTAAAGTAACACAAGGACCAAGTGTGTGTCAAGTTTTTATTGGCACCTTTTTCTTCCAGAAAGTCAATCGCTATAATAATTAAGAAAAATATCTTAAATTTTACCATTTAGCAAAGTTGTCAAGCCTAAAATGCACTTCGCTACGC
>NZ_RXHQ01000049.1 GCF_004138105.1 Xylanivirga thermophila
TCCTTAATGTTTTTCGTTGTTGATTACATTATATAGGATTGACTATGCATATGGAAGGCCCCCTTAGTGGGGGTCTTCCTCTTTTTGGAATCTAATACCCAATGCCCATGAAAATTATACACTAACTTTAACTCAAGAAAAGCCCCATATATATGAGGCTTTTCCCAAAAGGGTTATCATATAGCCTAGGCATAGACAAACCCTTGTAAATGATAGTATGTACACAAAGGCATAAAATAAACATGTAATTTATTGTAATTTATTTGCCCCTTTATTTTGTTCCTTTACCTTGAGACTATATTAATTTCAAAGGTATAAATAAAACCTTTTTTCCAAATAATTATAATCAATAATATAAAAATTCTTAGGAAGGTGAAATATATGTCATTAATGCAATATTTATATAATCGTATAGCAGATCAAATGCTTGAAAAACTTACCGATATGAAGATGGTAAAATCCCCTACCACGGTAGATAACTATTCTTTTTTAAAGTTTATGGGTATAGCCCAAAAGGCAAAAACCGGACAACCTTTGTATGAACCATTAGGCTCTACTTTGAATTTTAAAGATTTCCAAGATCTTATGTTTGTTCCAAACCTTTTTCCATTAATGGATGGCACTTCAATAGACACACAAGTAGTAATAGGAAAAAATTCGGAAAAACCAATGATTTTACCAGTTCCCTATATGATAGCAGGAATGGCATATGGTGCCTCGGTAAGTATGAAAGTAAAAATTGCCATGGCTAAGGCATCAGCCATCATTGGTACAGCTGTTAATTCTGGAGAATCAGGATTTTTAAAAGAAGAACGGGAACTTGCAGAGCTATACGTAGTTCAATATAATCGAGCAGGATGGGGTAATGAAATAGAAGATCTTAAACAAGCTGATATGATAGAAATTAAAATGGGACAAGGCGCCAGTGCCGGTGATGGATTCAAAATAAGCAACAATATAATTGATGATAAATTCAGAAATCATATCAAGGTAGAAAAAGATCAAGACGGAATAATGCCTACACGATTTTCAGATATAAATAATCAAGATGAATTAAAACAAAAAATAGAAAATTTAAAAAACCTTACAGATGGGATCCCAATTGCGGTAAAAATTGCTGCCGGTAACATAGAAAATGATTTGGATACACTGATATATGCGGGAGCTGATGCTATTGTCATAGATGGAGCCCAAGGAGAAACTGCAGGCAGCCCAGAAATCACCATAAACAATTTTGGGATACCTACCTTATATGCATTAGTAAGAGCAGTAGAACACCTTGAACAAAAAAATGTAAGGGATAAAATATCTATTATAATGACCGGCGGATTTAGGGATAGTGCAGATATGCTTAAAGCTATAGCATTAGGTGCTGACGCCTTTTATTTAGGCTATCCAGTAGATATAGCTGCCGTATATAGTCAACTTGATAGACTACCTGTTGGATCCAGTCCTTCTGATATGTATCTATATGATGGTAAACATACGGACCTATTCGATGTGCAGCAAGGTGCATATTGCGCAGGTAATTTTCTAAAAGCCCTTAAGGAAGAAATGGACATTGCATTAAGGTGCCTAGGAAAAAGCTCTATCCACCAGCTGAATAAAGATGACGTGACAGCTCTTACAAAGGAAATGGCTGAAATAACAGGTGTACATCTATCGTATACTATACATCCTATAGGCTGAAATAAATACAACGGCCTGAGTTAATTTTTTTCTCAGACCGTTGCTTTTATTTTATATTAAATATTCTAAAATAATCCTTCCAGAATATTTGCCATTTTATATCCATCCAGTGATTTGTTCCATGCTTCACTATTATCTTTTAACATTTTTGCTATATTCTCTAGATTGCTATCTTTTTTAATATGGCTTCTAAAATCTTTAGGAATACCTATATTATATGCTATTTTTTCTATATATTTAACTGCTATCTTAGCTCCTTCTATTTCAGAATCTATATTTTTGTCGACTAGTGCTTCTCCCATATTATATAATTTTTTTGTATGATTATATTTATTATTTTTTATAACATAAGGCAATATAATCCCACATGATAATCCATATGGTATATTAAAATAAGATCCTATTATAGTAGCCATATTATGTGTCAAACCTGTATCAGCATTATTCATGCAAATACCACCTAACAAGCTAGCCAACGACATATTTTCCCTCGACTTAAGATTTGCACAATCATTATAGGCATCTTCAAGCGATTCTCCTACTAATTTTATACCCTTAATAGCTAAAACTTCTACCATAGAATTAGACTTTTTACTAATATATGATTCTACAAGATGAGTCAAAGCAGCCATACCACCAATTGCAATTTGCTCTTTAGGCATTGTAAGCGTAAGCAAAGGATCTACCAAAGCCACTTTGGGAAGCAAATCTTTATCTCTAAGCTTTTGCTTATTATGCACATCATGGCAATCTAGTATTATATTTTGAGTAACTTCACATCCAACCCCCGCTGTAGTAGGTATAGCAATAAATGGTGCTGCCTCTTTTGTAAGATTATATTTTTTACATTTCTTGTTTGAATAGTCTACTAAAATATCTTTATTAGTCAAAAAGCCTGAGATAGCCTTTCCCGTATCTATAACGCTACCGCCTCCCACGGCAATAACCCCGTTACATCCATTGCTTAAAGCCAAACTCACTCCCATTTCTATATTTTTTAGATTTGGCATTTTATAAATACCATTATAATGGCAAAATGACAGTCCTTCCTGAGACAGTTGCTTTTCTATACGTCCTAGTACACCTGTCTCAGTGATACTATTTTTACCATATACTATTAAATAGTTGTCTGCATATACCTTTGCTAAACTACCTAGTTTTGCTAATGAACCACTGCCAAACACTATATTTGAAGCCGTGCAAAATTCAAAATTCATTTTATCACCCCTCAAGAAAAATAACATAAAATTTATTTTATCATTTTTCCAGTTGTTTGTCATTGTTTGTACTTTTTAGCTTATCGGTTAAATAAAAATGAGCCTTGGGTTTCCCTCCAAGGCTCATTTTTATTTAACCGGTTCAAAATCTTCGATCCCTATAAGACCTGTTGTCTCATTCCATACGGATTTTATACGCTCATTTTCATTACCTTTTAGCTGACCATCCATAAATTTAGCAACGGGCAATATTTCATATTTTATATTTCCATTATCTGTGTATTTTCTTACCCATGTAGGTGTATAACCTATTTTACCTATTGAAATATTATCGCCATCCTTTATGACCTCAAGATTTATAATTACTCCACTATCCTGATATCTGTCCCTTTGATTTGAAACAAAATTTCCTAAAGAATATATTATAAATCCATCCTTTTCCTTACCTTCATTTGTAGTTATCCTTCTACGCTCCATGGGCTGAATTACATGGGGATGACTGCCAAAAATTATATCTACCCCATCTGCAAAAAGCTTGTCAGCTAATGCCTTTTGTTCATCATTTGGCTGCCTTACATATTCTACCCCCCAATGCATGCAAGCAATTATAACATCAGCACCTTCAGCCTTTGCCTTTTGTATATCGTTTGATATTTTTTCTTCATCTATAAAATTAACCATATATTGTAGTTTTGATTGATCCACAGATCCTTCCATACCGTTTGCTCCATAGGTATATGCAAGTATGGCAACTTTTATGCCATTTTTATCCACTATCAAAACTTTATCCTGCTCTTCAGGAGAACGGGAAGTCCCTGTATGCAAGAAACCATATTCATCAAATTTATTTAGCGTATTCTCAAGACCAAATATAAAGTTGTCAAGGCAATGATTATTTGCCGTAGTAAGTACATCAAATCCGGCATATTTTAATGCCTCTAATATACTTTCAGGCGTCTTAAACATGGGATACCCACTATAGCCCTTTTCAGGCGTGCTTATAGTAGTCTCAAAGTTAGCCAAAGTTAAATCGCTTCCTTCTAAATACGATTTAACTTCACTAAATACTGGTTTAAAGTCATAACTCCCATCAGATTGTTTCGCAGATCTTATTTGAGGGCCATGAAGCATTATATCCCCAACTACGCTTATATTCAATGAACGAGGTGGTTCTTGTTCAATTTGTTCTTCTTTATCTTCTACATTAAGTTCTATATGCTCATCCTCTTCAGGAGGATGAATATTATTATCTTTTACTGATATAAAATTGCAGCTTGATAGTATTGATACTATTAGCAATACTATTATGACAGCCTTTATATGTCTCTTGTGATTCAATATTTACACCTCTCTCTTCTGTTAAATACCCCTTATACCCTAAAACAGCTCCCGCCTATAAATTCTCTAAGTATAGAGTTATTTGGAATATCATTGGGATCCAGTGGTACAAAATATTTCATAAATTTTTTAAGCCTGTTTGCCTCTATATAGTATGAGCTATCTTTTTTTATCTGTCCAAGGAGTGGTAATACGTACGGTTTTAATACTGCCAACTCATATATAAGAGCCGAATTAAACATTATATCTGCCTGCTCCTGAAACGGGAAAATATATTTTTCTTCTCCCTTTCTTACTCCCGGCCACATATTAAAAGTCTCTTCAATGGATGTCCCCCTAAATAGATGATCACGAACTATACGTCTTATAATCCTAGTATCTGTAGTAGGGATACGATTATGATTGTCTAGGTTAAGCTGAGTAAGGGCGCTTATATATATCTTATATTTATTTCGTTTTGGTATCATGGCGGTAAGTTTTTCATTCAACCCATGTATTCCTTCTATTATTATGGGCTGATCTTCAGTAATATTTATCTTATCGCCTCTATATTCCCGGGCACCCTTTTCAAAATTAAAATATGGTATCTCTACCTCTTGCCCTTGAATTAATCGAGTTAGATGTTCATTGAACAATTCTATATCAATGGCGTCTATTGATTCCATATCCTGATAACCTTCTTCATTATATGGTACATCTTTACGATCAAGAAAATAGTTGTCAATGGATATGGATATGGGCTTTAATCCATTTACCATCATCTGTACCTTAAGCCGTTGAGCAAATGTGGTTTTACCTGAAGAAGACGGCCCTGCTATAAGTACTATACGTATTCCATCCCTTTGATTAGCTATATCATCAGCTATATGTGCAATACTCTTCTCATGTTGAGCTTCACAAATACGTATAATATCCCCGCTTTTACCCATTTCAATGGCAGCATTCAACTGTGTAGCATTCTCCACCTCTATCCGGCTGCTCCATTTCTCAGATTCATTAAATACCCTAAACAATTTAGGCTGATCAATAAATTCTGGTACCGAATCGGGACTTTGCTTAGTGGGATATTGAATTACTACCCCAGGTAAATAAAATTTTAATTTAAAGTTCTTCAAATACCCGGTACTTGGTACCATATAGCCATACAAATAGTCAAACATCCAACCACATTTGTATAGCGTAAAATAGGATTCAGGCCTATATTTTATTACATCAATTTTATCATAAAACTCCATTTTATTAAATATATCTTTGGCTTCTTCTATAGATACCCTAGTTCGTTCAAATGGTTCATCAAGCTCCACTATTTCATGCATTTTATCTTCTATTCTTTTTACCTGTCTAGGAGTCAATGAAAAGTCACCATGTACCTCACAATAAAGCCCATTTCCCAAAGAATGTTCTATAGATACATAACAATGAGGGAAAATTTCCCTACATGCCCTTATAAACAAAAATGATAAACCTCTTATATATATCCTAATACCATCATCACTGGTTAGATCTAGAAATTCAATATTGCAGTCATTCGCTAATTTATAAGACAATTCTCTTATATTATTATCAACCTTAGCAGCTACAACTTGATTATTATAGTGATCACTCAAATCCATATATACCTTCTCCAGATCTGTTCCTATGGGATACTCATATATTTTATTCTTTATATTTACCTTTATTATATTATTCATTAGTGTGCCTCCCTTTTTCATTCTCTTTTCCAAAATTAAACATTGTAATAGCATAGCTCTTTAATTTATTATATACCATTTCATGAATAGTTCCCGCTTCAAAAGTGCCATCGTTTAATTTTTTACCTGCCGGTATACCAGTTAATATTTCAATACCGTCATCTATAGTCTTCACTGCATAAATATGAAAAAGTCCCTTATCTACCGCCTCTATCACTTCATCCTTGAGTGTTAGATTTTTGATATTTTGAAATGGTATAATAACTCCTTGCTCACCAGTTAATCCCATTGTCTTACACAGATCAAAAAAACCTTCTATCTTATATGTGACCCCTCCTACTGGTTGTATTTCCCCTTTCTGATTTACTGAACCAGTTACTGCAATACCCTGCTTTATTGGAACTTCTGCCAAACTGGACAATATGGCATATAGTTCAGTACTCGAGGCACTGTCTCCGTCAATTCCACTATATAACTGTTCAAATGTAATACTAGCGCTTAATGTGAGCGGAATATTCTGAGCATATTTTCGGCCTATATATCCTTCAAGTATCATTACACCTTTGCTATGGGTATTACCACTCATGGAAACCTCCCGTTCTATATTTACTATTCCATTTTTACCTATATACGTATTGGCAGTTATTCTACTGGGTTTCCCAAATGTGAAATTTCCCATATTCATCACTGCCAAACCATTTATCTGACCTATTTCTTCTCCATCAATATCAACCATTATAGTGCCATCTTGTAGAATCTCCAAAAGTTTTTTATCATACTTGCTAGATCTATATAGCTTTTCATGTATCGCACGGCTCACATCATGTGCTGTTATAATATCCATACCTTCTATTTGTGCCCAAGTATCCGCTTCTGCTATAATTTCTACTATCTCATTAAACCTGGTAGAAAATTTTTGCTGATTTTCTACCAATCTAGAACTATACTCTGCAACCTTAATCACCGCTTTTTTTGTAAAATGCCTGCTTCTTTCTCGTTCACAAAATCCGCTTATAAACTGTGCAATATCTATCAAATTATGTTCATTAGCCTCCATCTCATCATCAAAATCTACCTTTATCTTAAATAACTTTTGAAAATCTTCATCGAATTGGTACAATAGTTGAAATATATACTCGCTTCCTATAAGCACTATTTTTATATCTATGGGTATGGGATCAGGCTTTAAAGTAGAAGTACCGAAAAGACCAAATTGGTCGCGCAGATTCTCTATTGAAATACTCTTTGTTTTTAAGATTTTTTTCAAATTTTCCCATATGTATGATGTGCTTAGTATATCCTTAACCTGCAAAATTAAATATCCACCATTGCCTATGTGTATACTACCTGGTTTTATCATAGAAAAATCAGTAACTAATGTACCTAATTTATTTTCGTATTCTATTGTCCCAAACAAATTATTAAAGGTGGGATTATATTCTACTATCACTGGTGCACCATCGACTTTACTATTATCCACCAAAAGATTTACTGAATACTTGTTCGGTATCTTTTTTTGTTGATTATGAAGCAATTTGGTAAATGTTTGCTGTTCATTATCATTTTCATCATCTTCTTTAAAGTCATCAAGATTCGATAATATATCCTCCTCTAATGCATCAAGATATTTTAATACCTTAGGAAATTCATTATATTTATCTTTTATTTCATCCACATGTAGTCTTACAGCAAATAGTCCGATCTCATTTTCCAACTTTCTCCATCCTATGCTTGCATCTTTTTCTAAATCCTTCATTTTCCGTAAAAAATCTACAGCCTGTATCTGTATATCATTTAATTTATTGTTGATTACTTTCTTTGTATTATCATCCAATTCATCATACTCATCTTCATTAAGTTCCTTACCATCTATTATAGGAGTGAAATATATCCCTGAATTACCTGCATTTACTTTAAATCCTTGTTCTTTTGCATAGCCATCAAATTCCTGAAATATAATATTTCTCTTATCTTGAATCTTTTTTAGTATCTCTGTCTTCTGTTTTTCATAATCTTCTCCTCTAAATGCCTTTACTATCTCTTCTCTCACATCAATTATAAGTTTTTTTATATCCTTAGTAAAAATCTTTCCCATCCCATGAGGCAAACTTATCGCTGTAGGTTGACTGGGATTTTCAAAATTATATACATAACACCAGTCATCTGGTATCTGCTGTTTCTTTGCTATCATAGAGATATAATCTCTGGCATATGTGGTTTTTCCAGTACCACTTATTCCACTTATATATATATTATAACCCGTTCTATTAATCTTAGTGCCAAATTCCATAGCTTTAACAGCCCGTTCTTGACCTATTATACCATTAAGCGGTTGCAAGTCCTTAGTAGATTTAAAAGGGAGTTTTGCCGGATCCCAATATTTTTTTAATTGAAATTTGCCTAATTCATAAATTCCCATATCATTGAATCCTCCTTAAAATCAAGCAGACATCCTATATCTTTATTAAACATCATATTGCTTAATAAAACAATATGTTAAGTGTAAAAGGGTTATGAAGCAATCGAATTTATTTTACTCACAATGCTAATACTAATTTTGAGGTGATAATATGACAAGAAAAAAAATTATATATAAATTTTTCCCCATAATTTTAATCGTTATTATATTCTCAATAACTAGTTGTAAATCTGTAAACAAGCGGCCATCGGGTCAAAAAGATAATATTGGATCTAAACAAAGCGAACAAAAGAAGCAACCTCCAAAATCCCTATCTTCATTGGAAAATAGTACAAAAAAAATGATAGAAGATCTGGAAAATATAAAGAAAAACAAACAGAATAAAAATGAAAAAGATCGAGAAAAAAAGCAATCCGAAGAATCCCAAAGCAATGAAAAAAATGATGAACAAAATACAAAAGGTGAGAAACAAACAAAAGAAAATACAAGCAACAAAACAGCTTCAAAAGAAACTCAAATAAACTGGGAAGTTTTTGATAAAAACATACAGGAAATGCATAAAAAATGGAATGAATATGAAGTACAAGCAAAGGAAGATGGGGCCGATTCCCAATTAATCAACGCCTTCAAAAGTCAGTTAAACTTATTAACTGAAAAAATAATGGGCAAAAATGAATATGAAGTATTGGTTGAAGCAAATAACCTTTATAAATATTTTCCTCAATTTTTAAATCTATATAAGCATAATGCGCCGCCAGAAACACTAGAAATAAAATATTATGCACGCCAGATATTAATAGATGCTGAGAAAAATAGCTGGGAAAATACAAACATCCTGCTTGATGGAATAAAAAAATCATGGGCCACTGCAAAATCTAGAATGGAAAAACCTGATAAGACTCTTAATAAAATGATTGATTTTGCAATAGAAGACTTTATTAAAGTAACTAACGAGAAAAAATTAGAACTTGCCAAGCTAAAGGGACAAATATTAATGGATAATATAGACAAGATAAAATAAACATGGAAGGATGTCCTTCCATGTTTATTTTATCTTTACCCATGCAAGACCCATGCAAGGAATTTTGTGCATCTGTACCTTTGGGTAAAAATTACCTCGTTATAGATCCCATAACCCCATATTACTCGTGGATACTGCTATAGCTCCCGCCTTCAATGCCTGAATTATATCACTTTTTTGAGTCACCATACCGCCTGCTATTATGGGTTGACTTATCCTTCTCTTAAGCTCGTCAATCGCCCTTGGTATAAGACCAGGCATTACCTCTACAAAATCAGGCTCATAGTTTTTTATCATATTTATCCCACTTACAAAAGACATTGAATCTATAAGGAACAATCGCTGTACTGTTATAAGCCCTACTTCTTTGCCATATCTTAAAAGATTATTACGAGTAGATATAATGCCATGAGGTTTTATCCGTTCATTTACATATTTAACAGATACTAAATCCTTTCCCAATCCGTCAATTAAATCCATATGAACAAATACTTTTCTACCACTTTTTTTAAGCGCATTTACCCGATCTTCTATTGTCAAGATATTACTTGAGAGTATAAATACCACTTCTACAGATGATGGTATATCATCCTCCCCTATTCTATCATTTGGAATAGCTGCTATTATAGGACTATTATCCAAACAATTCACTATGCTTTTGATCATATGCGTCTCCCTCTTTATCATGCAATTTCTATAGAAGCCTCTTCATGCAAATTTAATTTTGCTATAGCCATCTCCCGCAATTTATATTTTTGTACCTTTCCGCTTGCCGTTAAAGGATATTCCTCCACAAACCAGACATATTTAGGACATTTAAATCTGGATAATCCACCCCTTACAAATTCTATTATATCATCTTCATTTGGAGGATTCTCTATATTTTTTTTGAGAATTATACAGGCCATTATCTCTTCTCCATATTTTTTATCGGGAACCCCTATTACCTGAGCATCTTGAATGGCCGGATGGGTATATAAAAACTCCTCAATCTCCCTGGGATATATATTTTCCCCACCACGAATTATCATATCTTTGAGCCTACCTGTTATTTTACAATATCCCCTATCATCCATAACAGCCAAATCTCCCGTATGGAGCCACCCATCCTCATCTATTACCATTTTGGTGGCTTCCTCCATCTTATAATAACCTTTCATAATTCCATAGCTTTTTGCTATTAATTCTCCTTGAACTCCATTAGGCAATTCTTCTTTTGTTTCCGGATCCACTATTTTTACTTCTACTCCCGGGAGAGGTCTACCAACGGTTGATACCCTTATATATATAGGATCATCTGCACGGGTTTGAGTAATAACAGGTGCTGCTTCAGTCTGCCCATAGGCTATTGTAATCTCTTTCATATTCATCTTATCTACTACCTGCTTCATTATCTTTACGGGACATAGCGAGCCAGCCATAATACCAGTACGCAATGAAGAAAAGTTAAACTTATTAAATTCGTCGCTCTCTAGCATAGATATAAACATTGTAGGCACCCCATGCAGAGCAGTACACTGCTCCTTCTCAACTATTTTCATTACTTTTATAGGATTAAAATGATCCAGGGATACCATCGTTGCAGCATGTGTAACGCATGCCATCACACCAAGTACACAACCGAAACAATGAAAAAATGGCACTGGTATGCATAATCTATCCTCATATGACAGATTCATACATTTTGCTATGGCATCTCCATTGTTTATTATATTATAGTGGGTAAGCATAACTCCCTTTGGGAATCCTGTAGTTCCTGATGTATATTGCATGTTTATAACATCATGGGGGCTTAGTGAATTTTGTATATGATCCAAATATTTATCAGATACTAACTCACCCAATTCATATAATTCATCAAAAGCATACATACCCTGATATTTTTCATCACCAATATATATGATATTCCTTAAAAAGGGAAACTTAGCACTACGCAAGTGTCCGGGTTGGCTATCTTTTAGCTCCGGGCAAAGATTATTTAATATCTTTATATAATCAGAATCCTTAAAGCCACTGGTCATCACTAAAGTACTGACATCAGACTGTTTTAGGAGATACTCCAATTCAAAAGCCTTATAATTGGTATTAACCGTAACAAGTACTGCACCAATCTTTGCTGTAGCAAATTGACAAAGCAACCATTCCGGCACATTAGTTGCCCAAATAGCAACATGATCATTTTTCTTTATACCTATTTTTATCATGCCTTTAGCTATTTGTTCTACTTTGGCATTAAATTCTGAATATGTCCAACGTATATTCTCAAATGGATATACTACCGCTTCATGCTCAGCATACCGTTGGGCTTGCATAGCTAATAATTTTCCCATGGTAATATTCATCATTTTTACAGCCTCCCATGTTCGTTTTATAATACAAATCAAAAAGACTTTTCGCCTCCATAGTTATAGAGACGAAAAGTCTGTACTTCCGCGGTACCACTCTAATTGATGCAACATATAATATTTGCATCCTCTTTCTTCAGGTACATACATACCTTATCCCTTCTCACGGTGGGCAACCGACCAAGTCTACTGTCCTTAAGGATTTCGGTTGGCAACTCTAGGGTGAGGTTCAGCCTTTATGTATATTGCCTCTCACCACCCGGCAACTCTCTTATATACATTACAGCTTACTAATCCCTATCATCGTCTTTGAGAGATACATTAACTTAAATTATATTATATAAATATGCACATGTCAACCAAAATTTTCTGATTATTTCTTGGTCATTTTGTGAGCAAGATATAAGCAAGTCTCCAAAATTTTTTGGTTCGTTGTATAATTAAATGCAACACCAAAAAAATATAGAACCATAGCGAGAAAATCATGTATAATATTTTTAACCAAAAAAAAATAATACAGTGAGGTGCTCGCTATGGCTAATTCTAATTG
>NZ_RXHQ01000050.1 GCF_004138105.1 Xylanivirga thermophila
CCAATCACTACAATATGCGTTTCTCAACGTTCAATTTTATTTCTTTTACAAAATCAGCCGTAGCATCTCGATATATTCCAGTTTTAGGTTAGCCTTAACTATTTCCAATTCTTTTTCGAGAGGCTACCATATTATATCTCATGCATTCATCTATATAATAAAAAAAGGTTTTTCTTAACTTTATCATCAATTTATTAAAAAACCCCCTTCCTTTGATTGGAAGATTGACCTCTAGATATCATCACCCCAACAATTATTATCATAATAATATTCATAGCTGAAACTATAACGCTTCCTTCAATTTTAGCTATTCCCCCTGTAAGTAATTTGCTTCCTGTAAAGGTACAATTCCAAAGATTTGGATAATCGTCTGCTAATGAAACCCCACCTAGATATAGACACCCAACGGCATTCCAAATAAAATGTACAATAATTGGTGCTATTAAAGTTTTGGTATAAATCAACAATAGTGATACAAAAATACTCATAGTTAAAACATTTAATACAGCTACAATTCCAACTTCAAAAGCTCCTCCATGTAATGCTGTAAATATAAGAGTGCTTACAATAGTTGCAACTATGCTATTATAGTTAGATTTGAAAATCTGAAAAATATACCCTCTTATTAAATATTCTTGCATTACAACATTTATAAAAGCTGCAATGAGCCATACCCACATATAGTTTACAACATTTTTACTATCAAATTGTATTACTCCTAAATATCTTAAAATAAATATAGTTATCCCAAGCCAAATAGCCCCTAAAAGTATGCCTAAAATAAAATCTCTAAAAGGTTGTCCAATTAATTGTATATGAACTCTCCCCTTTTCAATTCCTTTTTCAAATATTAATGTAACAATTATAGTCACGATAAGTGGCACTAGTTCCCACCATAGCCTAGTTACAGCTGGGTTTCCATAAATGAACTGTGGTTCATATAAAAAATCCATAGAAGCAAGAATAGCCCATAAAATAAAAAATCCAAGTGCCTTTCCTATTGTTATTAATAATTTTTTCATTTCTGCACCTCACAAAATATGATTTACTCTATAAATTAACTGCACAATATAGCTTGTTTTGTACTGTTGCATATAATATAAATGCTATATACTACCAACAGGAGTTTCCAAAACTATATTGGATTACATCAATACAATAACTACTTACAATGCCGTTATATAAAGATATAATTAGCCACATATCGTCTATATAGTCAACACCTAAATATAAACAAGAGTATTTTCAGGTTCAAAATATGTTCTGCTTATCTTAAAAGATGTTTTAGTGTTTGCATAGGTTTCTTCTTCACCGAGCAAAGAAATAACTTCCTCTTCTGCCATTCTAACAAGTTTATGTTTTTTCAGTAAATTTCGACAAAAGTCGGAAGATACCGGGTACCTTTGCGAGGGGGAAAGCTTTTTTCCCATACATTATTATTTCCCATAGTTTATCATCCTTTCTTAATATTTAGTTCCATATAACCATTGAATTACCTTAAAGGTTTTTATAAATTCATGCTCAACTAGTTCTATGCATTGGTTATTCTGAGAAATGTTCTAACCGATCAGGCGAATAAGCATTTGTCCAATGATAAGGTTGCAATTCTTCCAATAGCACAAACTTAATAGTGTTATCATTTGTAGTAACCCCTACCTTTACATTTGTACCCCAAAACCGCAATCTTTCTTGGCATACACCACAAGGAGAAAGCACTTTAAATGGACTTTTTTCATCATCTCGAACTACACATAAGCAATGGGTTACTCTCACATTATATTTATGTGCTTAACACATTGCTCCTACTTCAATACATAAATCCACACTACTTTTTGCTGTTTCAATTGAAACACTAGTAAAATACTGGTCATCTTCTGAATGTATAACTGCAGCCCCTCCCCAACCTTTAGGATATCTTTTTTTAATAAATAATGGGAATAAATGCCAAAAACAAACCAACTATTCTTTTCATAGTAATCCCCCTTTACTTACTTGTGTTTAATCACCAAAAAAATGGCTATGGCATAAGATGAAACTGCAAGTAAACCGATAAGTACATATGCGAAGTTAAACACAAAATTATTATTAATGACAAACAAAAGCAATGTTATACTCCACAAAACTCCTAATATAAGCCAAAAGCTTGGTGAATGATTAATTTTGAACATATGCCGTAACGCCTCCCTATATCAAAAGGACATGAGCAACCTTAATCAAATTAACTCATGTCCTTTTGATAGAATTTTGATTTTACATCTCCATAATTGGGAAATATATCTCATTCGTGTTTGAACATGGTTAATCCGTAGCACATAAAAACGATTCATGATAATCTCCTCCCATCTGTATCATGTGACATATGCACATTTGTTTATATTTATTGTATCAAAATAAATACAATTATTCAAGACGCTTTTAAATCAAGCTATTTTTTCATCCATCTGTAATATCTGGAAACCATGCTGTTTTGCATATTTCCTTGCAGCTGCACGGCGTTCCTCACTGTAAGGCGGTACAAGACGGATAGACAGCCTTGACTTGTCCATGACATAAGTGACCCCGCCCTCCATGTTCTGGCACTTCAACCGGCATAGGGTAGGATATTTTCTACTAAACTCTGCAAGTCTGCGTTTTAAATCCGCATTGTGCGTGTAAATGGTGGCTTCACTTTCTTTCTCATTGAAATTCACAATCGTCTCTTTCTCGTACTTAGACAGCTTTCCCATATAAATCCTCCCAGTCTGTGCTTTTTTCCACAATGCGGATGTGCTTCTTTGCTTCAAAATATCCCTCCATCTCCAAGCGGAGATGACGATAAAAGCAGGGATACCATTCTCCGACATTTTCGCTGTCCAGCTTCCTTGCCAGACACAGCACCCCACGTTTTACCTTTACATCCACCGTCAGGGCGGTAATCCATTTCAACCGGCGGACAGTGTTTTCAAGGTTTCCGCACCCGAAAGCGTATAAGATTTTCTTTTCTTCAACGTTTAACTTCATGTTCATAACCTCCATCATTTAATTTTTTGTTGTTCTGCCGTTTTACCTGCAATCCGTTCCTGCCCGGAATTTTCCCAGCGTTTTTCGTTCCTTTGGTATGCTCCTGTCATGGCACTACTTCCCCGGGAACGGTATCACTTGCAGCCGGTCATTCTGTTTTCAATGTCTCTGTGACACTGAAATCTTAGCAAAATAAACCGGCTTCTCCCGTATGTCCGAAAGGTTGGAAAAAAGTCAAAAAAGCGGAAATTTCTACGTTTTCGGAAAAGGTATGCTATAATGATTAGGAATGCTGCTTCGGGAGGAAAAACCAATGTATACAAAGCTGACGCTTCAGGAGAAGCTAAAGGACGAAAGAACAAACCGGCATATGACGCTTGCCGAATTAGAAAAAGCAACTAACATATCCAAAGCCACGCTGGGCAAATATGAATCTGATAACTGCACCGATATAAGCCCTTTCAATCTTGCAAAACTGGCGGATTACTATGGTCTGTCCATGGATTACCTCATGGGGCTGATTGAAAATAAAAATCATCCAAACACTTCTCTGTACGAGCTGCATTTGAATGATTCCACGGTTGATTTATTGAAAAGCGGTGCAATGAACAACCGGCTTCTCTGCGAGATGGTCTGTCATCCCGGATTTTTACGTCTGCTTACGGATATAGAAGTCTGCATTGACCGTATCGCAGATATGCGTGTCCATGATATGAATTTAGTTCTGGAACAGGCAAGGCAATCCGTAATGGATCAGCACCAGACACCAGAAAATGACCTTTATATGCGTACTTTAGAACTGGGTCAGGTCAGCGAGGAAATGTTTTTTAGTCATGTTATCCACGATGACCTTGACCTGATTGTGAAAGCCCTCCGCACCCAGCACGAAACCGACAGGACTACTGCCGAACAGGAAACACCGGTGTAAATGATAAAATGAAAATACACAAAAATTAGAATCTCAAAATGCACAGATTTGTACATTTTTCTAGTATAATATTTCTAAAATGATTGGAGGGATATTATGCGGAAAGATGTATTAAATCAAATAAAGTTACTTAAAGAGGAGATAGATATATTGAATAAAAGCGAATTAGCTAGAAGATTTAACTGTGATAGAAGAACAATAGACAAATATATTAAAGATTCAAGCAGTGAATCTAGAAAACCACGAGAAATTAAAAAGAAAGTAGATGATTTTAAAGAAATAATTATTGATAAAGTTGATAATTATGGATGTAGTTCAATGGCAGTATTTAAATTTATCCAAAAGAAAGGATATAGCGGTGGTTATCATACAGTAAATAATTTTGTAAATAACCATAAGAAAGCAGAAATAAAGAAAGCCACAATACGATTTGATACTACTCCAGGTCTACAAGCTCAAGTAGATTGGAAGGAAAGTATTAGGATGGTTAATAGGCAAGGTGAATTTTTAGAAGTTAATATTTTTTTAATGGTTCTTGGTTATTCTCGAATTAAATATTTAAAATTAACCGTTGATAGAACACAAAAAACATTATTTGAATGTCTATATGATGGATTTGAATATTTTGGAGGTGCACCTAAGGAGATATTGTTCGATAATATGTCAACTGTCGTAGATAGAAGTAGGACAATCTTTAAAAATATAGCAATAAATAATGTGTTTAAGCATTTTGCAATGGATGCTGGATTTGAAGTAATAACTTGTAGACCATATAGACCTGAAACTAAAGGAAAGGTAGAAACATTAGCTAAATTGGTAGATAGATTAATGGTATACAATGAAGAATTTGATACTTTTGATGATTTAAAAAAAATAGTGGAATTATTTAATTATGATATAAACAATGAAATTTCACAGGCTACAAATGAAGTTCCATTCATAAGATTTTTAAAAGAAAAAGAGTATTTAAACCCTTTACCAAATATGGATATCCTTCTATCATATTTCCACCACGAAAAAGAATACAAGGTATCCAAAGAATCAATGATTAGATATAAAGGGAAAAAATACTCAGTACCTACAAAATATATAGGTAATTATGTCACAGTATCAGAAATAGAAACTGAATTATATATTTATTATACTAAAGATTTAATTGCTTGTCATAAGATTAGTGAAAAACTTCTTCACTATCAGAAAGAACATGCAAAAGAAATACTTAAATCAGATGCATTTAAACACTATTCTGATGAAGAAATAGAAGATTTTATAGAAAATAATTTAAAAAATATGGATATATTTTTGGGAGAGTGATTAGTTGAGCAACTATAACAAACTTCTTAATAATTTAGAAGCACTCAAATTAGAGAAATTCAGAAGTTATTTGCCTAACTATTTAGAGGAAATAACTAAAAAAGAAATTCCTTTTACAGAAGCTTTACTAGAATTAACTGAAAAAGAGTTAGATTTTAGAAATGAAAGGGCTTCAAAGATTCAAATATCAGTATCAGCCTTTCCATTTGAAAAAACCTTAAAAGACTTTGATTTTGATTTTCAGCCTTCAATAAATAAAACTCAGCTTTTAGACTTAGAGAGTTTAAGATTTATTGAAAATAAAGAGAATATACTGTTTTTTGGAACTTCTGGCGTTGGGAAAACTCACTTAGCTGTAGCATTAGGAATCGCTGCAGCTAAAAAGAGATACCTAACATACTTTATATCCTGTCATGACTTGATAATGCAATTAAATAAGGCTCATGCAGAAAACAGATTAGAAACCAAGTTAAAACATTTTTCTAAATACAAGTTGTTAATTATTGATGAAATAGGCTATTTGCCAATTGATAAACAAGGGGCCAACTTACTATTTCAATTGATAAATAAGAGGTATGAAAAGAATTCAACTATAATTACTACAAACCAGCCTTTTAGTAAATGGGGTGAGGTTTTCTCCGATGTCACATTGGCTAACGCCATTCTTGACAGATTAATACATCATTCAAGCATTATTAAAATTACAGGACCTTCTTATAGGTTAAAAGGAAAAGTGGATTTATTAGAAAGCAAAAAAAGTAGTAATAATTAATTCTAATAATTGTACATTTTGAGATTCTAAAAATTGTACATTTTTGAGTTGACATTTACACCCAAAGGGGATTACGGCAATTAGCCGAATATACCGTGGATTGTTAAAGTCAATCACTGTTCTCTTTTTAATCACTTCCTCCGCTGCCATAAGCTCCCACCCATAGGTGCCTCCAAATAAAAAGGTATTGTAGCCATCTTGTATTGCCTTTTCAATTTCCTCTGACAATTTTATTCTCAAATACTTCAAGACATCTCCTTTCGGAAGTTTTTCACTTCGATGCCCGGTAAAGCATACTGTTTTTTCTCTGATGAGTCTCCGGTTCACATTTTACCCTCCAGTCATATTATTTATTGTGTATATAAATATACTCCATGCATAGTATAAGTAATATGACTGTCGCAGTCAACTTATAGGGATATACTTTATATTGATAATGTCCATACTTGGGAGGAGTGATATTTATAGAACGCTTAAAACAGCTAAGGGAAGCTAAAAACTTGACACAGCTTCGTCTTGCAATGGAACTTAATGTGTCACAGGAAACCATCAGCGGCTACGAGATCGGAAAAGCAGTACCTCCTGCGGAAATGCTTGTGAAGCTCGCTGATACCCTTGATACTTCGGTAGACTATATCCTTGGCAGAACCAACATAAAATCCACGCTTCGGGCTTCTGAACTTAGTGAGCAGGAGGCGGAGATACTTACAATTCTTCGCAAGCAACCGGAGGATAGAAGAATTTTTGTTTTTGATTTGATAAAGGGACTTGAAAAATAGAGAAGCGGTGGGATGTTTTGCATCTTGCCGTTTTTTCTATTTCATTGTTAAACCCATGCCTTGTTCTTCTTCCGGTTCAATAACTGAAAAGCTGTCCTCACCAACAATAACACCAAGACTGCGCCCATTTTCGAAGTTGCAGTGCAGAGTACCGATATCGTCTACAAAATCTACTATCCCTTCAATACCGGACTGAATTGGTGCATAGGGATCGGACATAGATTTCATGCGTATCTTGGTACCGGGTGGGTATTTTTCTTTAATTCTTTCAACCTGTTGTCTTGTGGGAAATCCTTTCATTTCACATACCTCCAAATTTCATTTCATAATTCTGTTCTGTAATTCCCATTTCTTCAGCGGTTTTGAGACTCCAATCATGAGAGTTCCAAAGACTTACATATACCTCTTTGCCATTACAGTCAATTTCACGCTGTTCAAAACCTTCTCCAAAGCCGTCAGAACATTGACCCTCAATGGCTCCCTTGATTTTTATAAACTCTCCTTGATTTAAGGGTGCATTAAGAGTAAGAACGGCAACTCCCATTAGCTCTCCATCAATTACTTCTACATCGAAAAGATACTTTTGTACTTTTGCATTCACCGTATCGTGTTCATCATAGTACTCCATCATGCCGCGCTTTTCACTATCCAAGCAATGATTGATAATAGCAGTTCTTATTTCATCTTCATAGGAACTTAGTTCCTCAGAATACACATCTATTTCATAATCTACCTGATAAAGATCTCCATAGTCGTTTTCATCCTGATAGGTGATAGCCTTAAGAGGCATATACAGTTTAAGCTCCTGCGGTTCTTGCAGTTCTTTGATTTTAAGCCCGATATTTTTATTCAAAATACTTTGCATTTCCATGTTATATCCGTGGTAAAGCAGATAACCTTTTGAAGTAAATGCTCCGGTTTCTCTGCCGATTTTATCTTGGCCGTATGATTGAAAATCAATATAATCCTCAAGGTTATCGTCATACTCAAAGCGTTCGCTTTCACAGATTATATATCTGCCGTATTGTTCCGGCGTATGAATGTTAGGGAAACACTCGAATTCATACATACAGCTTGCCAGTGTTTTAAGTTCTTCTGCATTGGTGATTTTTGCAAAAGCTGCAAGTTCAGATAAAGCAGTAACTTCACGCTGACCCATCTCCTTAAAAATTGCAGCAAATTGATTGAGAAAATACAGGTCTGTCCGAGCCTCAATTACCATATTTGCAAGGTTATCAGGGATATTGTGTTCCTCCACCTGCCAATTTACACTTTCCAGATCTTCTGCACCCAATCGTTCTAAAGCCTTATTCAGCTCACTCTGTTCAATTGGCAGATACAGATATTCGCAGCGATTTTGAGCACTCAGCAGCAGTGTAACGGGCGTATCCTCATATTGGTAATACGGAAAATTTCTGCCGTTATAGGCCTGTGCAATTTCATTGTTGTTTCTATATACCACTCCATACGGTGTTATCATAGGATTAGGGTTTTCTGCAATCATTTTTTCAAAGTAGTCACGTCCGTCAAGGCTTTGTAATTCCTCTGTACTGACACCGATTTGTTCTGTTAGGTACATCTGCCTACCTACAGCATTTAAATCGCTAAAATCGGCTACAAGGCTGTAACAATGGGTATTAAAGCTGAGGTTAATAAGCTCCGTCATCGTTTCAGCTTTTTGGGCATATGCAGTTGCATAAAAGGTGGCAAACTCATTTTGATCGAAGCTATCTAACCGTTTCATCAGGAAGTTTAACTCGTCAAGATTTACTGTTTTATCAGAGAGCAGGGCTGACAATCTTTCATCGTTATGGACGGCTCCGATTTTAATCTCTGTTTTTGCGGTATTGGCAACACCAAGACTGTCCATAAAATCTGCAGTTCTTTTTCCTTACTGGGAAAGGTAAGGTTTTGATAATTGTTTTCATGCATACATTGAATCATTGCTCGCATAATTTTTTCCTCCTGTGATTGATTTTTTGCATATCGGTTCTTAGACAATCCCCTTCACGTCTATAACATATAAAGCCGTGGGATGCGTAAGGGCAATCTCCACAGCTTTTAAAGGGACCAACAAGACGAGGGGGCGGCTCAGGTCTGCCGGTACTTATGAGGCTTTTAGAATCATAACAGGCAAATTTTCTATTTCGTTTATATTTTACAAGCATATCGTATCCTTTCTGCAAACAAAAAAAGAGCAGTCAATTTAAGGACTATTCCTAAAATCGACCGCTCTTTATGCTTACATATTTATTGTATTTTTGGTGTTTGTAAAAAAGATGCTATACATTATGTTTTTTATTTGCTGTCTCTCTGGCTTTCTAAACAATGAAAAAAGAACTGACTCCTTTATTGGAAATCAGTTCTCTATACTCAATTTTTAGCGTGTATCTATTAAAAAATTCTTTCGTGTTAGTTCATATCCCTTAGTTATTGAAAAATAGGGGGATGATATCCACGAAATTGAGCTTCTTTTTGACGGGCTTTTTTGGTGTAAAAAGCCCCTGAAATGGTTGATGTCATGGGCTTTTCAACCCATGACATCCATAATTACCATTAGATATGGTGGAGGCGGGGGGAGTCGAACCCCCGTCCGAAGATGTATCGACAAAAGCATCTCCGAGCGCAGTTACTGTTTTAAAATTCGCCTTTCATGACTCCCAGTAACAGGATTCATGATTGGCTAGCTTCATAAATTCCCACCTACCGCAAAGCTTAGGTAAGCTGGTTTCCCGCAAATTTGACGCCCGATTCCTATAGTGCGGATGCTACAGGGCGGACGTTAGCTGAACTAAGCAGCTAAAGCGTAAGATTCGTTATTTGCGTTTATATTTAAGTTCTAGGTTGTTTATGCGGTCCCAGAATCCGCAGCTCGCTTCTTTTATCTCTATCATCCCCGTCGAAACCAATACGCCCCCATATATAAATATAAACTTTACATACGCTGTCTATCTCTAAAGTTTCTCTCTATTTCCCTTTGGGCATCTCGCTTTGCTATATCAGCCCGCTTATCATATAATTTCTTACCACGAGCTGCCGCAAGTTCCAACTTTACTAGACCATTCTTTAAATATATTTTAAGTGGTATAAGGGTATAACCCTTCTCTTGAAGGTAACCTAGTAATTTGTTGATCTCCCGCCTATTTAGGAGCAATTTACGACTACGCAATGGATCAGTATTAAATATATTACCCTTATCATAAGGGCTTATATGCATATTCTGCACAAATACTTCACCATCTCTTATTTCGGCATAACTATCCTTTAGATTAACCTTTCCTAATCTTATAGACTTAACTTCCGTACCCGTTAAAACTATTCCAGCTTCATAGGTATCGTCTATAAAATAATCATGCCGCGCTTTTTTATTCTGTGCTATAATCTTTATATTGTTTCCCATGTTTATATTATGCACCTACTTTGATAAAACAACCCTATCTGCTTAGTTAATAAACAAATAGGGATACCTATTTTCTCTATCTATTTAATATTAATTTATCATACATTCATTTCTTTGTCAACATATGATAATTGATAGATTGCGTCAATTTACTGTAGGGAAAAGAAAAATACAGCCATCCTGATAAATAAATTAGCATTGTATCCGGTCACACTCTTGACGACAAGCATCGCCCATATGATTTGTCAGCCAGGGCGGCCTC
>NZ_RXHQ01000051.1 GCF_004138105.1 Xylanivirga thermophila
GTTAATGGTGTAGATAAAACTATAATACCAAACAGTCATCTGAATATATGGGAACTGTAACTTTAAGTAAAAATATCCCAGGATGTTATCTATTCTTCTTTTCCCTACAGTAAATTGACGCTATCAAAAAATCTAATAAAGTATGAAATTCAAATTGGAATAGTGTATAATATTGTTAAAGGGTCATTGGGATATAATGAAATTATATGAATTTTAAGGGGTGAACAATATGGCGACAACTGTAAATAATGCATTTAAAGAGTTTATGCGGGATAAGGTCAACTTGGATCCAGACAAAACAAAAACTGCTAGAAAAAGCAGGGACAACCTTATAGATAATATACATAGTTTGGGTTCTAATGAAGATTTTTTTAATTTATATCATGACATTGATATTGCATTTGGCTCATTTGCAAGAAAAACAAAAATAAGACCCTTAGATGATATTGATATTATGATTGGAATAAAAAGTGACGGTAGCACTTATTATGATTCTGGATATGATGTTAAAATTTATGTACATGATGATAATTCTCCCCAAAAGAGTTGTTGCAATGAGAACACCAATGTACTTAATTCAACAAAAGTTATTAATAAATTCATAAAAGAACTTAAGAATTTAAGTGATTATAAGAAAGCAGAAACTCATAAAAATGGTGCAGCAGCCACACTTCAACTAAAATCTTATGAATGGAATTTTGATATTGTACCATGTTTTCGAACAACTAAAGAATCTGATGGCCGAGATTATTATTTAATACCAGATGGAAAGGGAAATTGGCAAAAAACAGATCCACGCAAAGATAGGGATAAAGTAACTACTTTGAACCAAAAACATAATGGATTAATGTTAGAGACTATAAGATTGGTAAAGTATTGGAATAGAAGACCTACAATGCCATTGATGCCATCTTATGCATTAGAATGTTTATTACTACAATATTTTGATAGCGTAGATAGTGTAAGTGATTATATTGATTTAAGATTTAGAGATGTTTTATATTATATCAAAGATAACATTTGGTATTCCATTAATGATCCAAAAGAAATTCAAGGAGATTTAAACATACTTACATATGATGAAAAACTGAAAATTTCAAACAAAGCAGAAAGTGATTATGAAAAAGCAAAAGAAGCGATTTCTGCAGAAATAGATGATAAAGATCATGAGAAAGCCATTAATAAATGGGCTGAAATATTCGGAAGCGAGTTTCCAGAATATAGCAAGGATTAGATGGATATGGATAGTAGTAATGATATTAATATAAAGCAAAACACCGAAGAAATTCTTTTATATTTGTTTACCCAGAGGAAATTGTATTCATTGAGTAAAAGAGCACTTCATATAATGTTTTTTGCTAATCTTATTTTTTATGTTTTAGGATTACTCAATACGATTCAGAGCAATAATTATTTTAAAGCGATATATGTTATTTGGGGGGTAACTTTTTGTATATTATATATTAGAGAAGGTGAAAGAATAAATACTGCTGCTACAATGCAGGAACTTATAGACAGAAAATTATATGGGTTCGATACATACGCTCCTTTTCTGAAAGTAACGAGCCTGCATAAAATAGCATTGGAATTAAAAACAAAGTTTCCAAAAGAGTTTATTGAACAAACAAGTCGTAATGGGCAGCAAAAAGGGGTTAAGGATTGGTATTCAGATGTATCAGGAGTTTCTATTGAAAAAGCAATTATACTTTGCCAAATAGAAAATAGTGATTGGGAAACTCAACTAAGAATGAAGTATCAAAAACTAAATATATTATTGCTTGTAATGTTGCTATCAGTATATATTGTTATTTTTTGGAATAATAGTGTAGAAAATTTAATAATAAAACTATACCCCATATTAACAATTGTAGTAGATAGACTTTCTTATATATATAAGAACTATAAAAACATTAAAAGTAGTAAAGATATTAACGATAGCCTATATCAAATTTATGAAAACATTGAGGAATTCACCAAAGAAGACATTTTAAAAAAAGCCAAAGAGATTCAACATTGTATTTATGAAAGAAGAAAAAACTTTTCTCCCATTCCCAATTTATTCTATTACCTAAATAGGGAGAAGTATCAAAGTTATTCGAACCAGTATATTTTGGATCTAAAGGAGAAACTAAAAAAGTAGGCCATGGTAATGTTCATCCTATACTTCTTTATTTAAATCCGAGTAGAGAATCAATGAGAAATAAAATTAACCAATTATAATGTGCTAATATTCGGACTATGACAATCGGTCATAGTCTTTATTTTATATTCTATGTGAAAATGACAAAATTCTTCCATTTGTTGTATAATTAAATTATGTTGAATAATTGCGATAAAAAATAATGAGATATTTACTTAAGTATTTAGGATGTAAAACAGTAGTTTCTATGATGAACGACATTTAAATAGTAAAAGTTGAGTATTATAAGAGAACTAAATGGAGGGGAGCATTATGGGCTTAGGAGACGCTTATAAAGGATATGAATATCAAGATCTATTGTCTGCATTATTTATTATAGAACAGTTATTATTAACTAATAATGCAAAATTTAAGATTGATAAAAAAGAAAGTAAAAATGATAAGTTTGATGATATAACAATTATATCTGCTAATGAAGTTTTCAAAAGGCAAATAAAATATAGTGAAGACAAAATTTTAAAAAAAGCAGATTTTTCATCTGCCAGTTATGATCTTGCACTGGACACATTATTTAAATCATGGAAAGAAACAGCAGGGTCAAAAAATATTGATTGCAGGCTTTGTTTAGCATGGGAGTATATAGAAGACAGCCAAGAATTAGATTTCCTTGAAGAAGTCGATTGTTATAATTTATATGAAGATAATAATGTAAAGTTTTTAAAAACTAATATTGATAAGATATGGATGAGAGGAGAATTACCTGCATCTACATGGAAGAGACTAAGAAGTCAAGCGAAAACTATTAATAGGGAAGAGTTTGCTTCATTTTTAAATAATCTTATTATTGAAGTGAACTTACCTAAAGCAAGTTATGATATATCTAATCCTGGTAAATTAGAGCGTTTAGTAATTTCTAAATTAAAAAAGTTTGGTGTGGGGAAATACCCTAATCATTTAAAAGAAGTCGATGATGTTTTATTAAGATTAACTCATATAATAAAAAGTTCTAGAGCAAGAGGAGAAGAATTAAATCTTAGCACAATAGTATATAGGTTAGGGTTAAAGTGTGATTTTGGAAATATACAGCAAAGTTTTGAGATCGATAATGATATAAATGTGGTTAATGAATCTAGATGTCAGGATTTTTATAAATTCATTTTAGCCAATCAAAAGACTATTTTGATTGGAGAGCCAGGTTCAGGAAAGTCTTGGTTTCTTCAAAATTTTATCAAATTTCTAGAAAGCCATAGTGTAAAAATAGTTCAGCATTATTGCTATACTAGTATGGATGATGTATATGAAAAAGAGAGGATTACAGTAAATGTTTTTTTAGCGAATCTAATAAATGATATTATTAGCGCATATCCTTATTTAGCGGAGTACAAGAACACAAAATTCGGCGTAGATGTAAAAGAACTGCAAATTTTGTTAGATATTGTGCAAGAAGAAGTAGTAATTATAATTGATGGTCTGGATCATATTGGAAGAGTATATAATTTTCATAAATCGTTACTACTCAGGCATTGACATACTAGCCTAATAGATTATTGGTAATATCTGATTGATGCAATTAGTGCCTCAAATCCATTATAATTATAACACACATAAATAATTGATGGTAATTATAATGAGTGAAAAAGATATCATAAAAATATATAATGAAGGCATTGACGCTGTCGTAGGGCTAGTAAAGAGTTTAAGCGGGCAGATATCAGAATTATCTACACAGGTTAATAGGCTTAACGTTAGGGTTACTGAGCTAGAGGCCCAGCTTAATAAAAACAGCAGCAATAGTAGCAAGCCCCCATCATCTGACGGGCTAAAGAAGAAGCCTAAAAACAACCGTAAAAAATCCGGTAAACCAACAGGTGGTCAACCCGGTCATGAGGGTAAGACCCTTGAAAAGGTTAAAAACCCGGATGAGGTTGTTGATATAAAGCCCGAACACTGCGAGTGTGGTTACAACTTAAAGGGGATTAAAGGAACTATCCGCACTAGGCAAGTATTTGAAATACCTGTAATAAAGATAAAGGTTACCGAATATAAAACCCATGAAATAGAATGTCCCGAATGCGGAAAGGTTCATAAAGGCCAATTCCCTGAAGGAGTAAACCAGCCTGTCCAATACGGTGAGAACCTCCAGGCGCTAATGTCATACCTAACAAACTATCAGCTGATTCCCCTTGAAAGAGCCGCTGAGCTTATCAGAGATCTTACGGGTCATAATATTAGTCAAGGCACTTTGGTTAGTATTAACAGGCGTCTTGAAAAGAATCTTGAAGGGTTTGAGAATGCGGTAATAGGTCAGCTTATAGACGCAGATGTAGCGCACTTTGATGAGACCGGTATGCGCTCAGACAAGAAGACAAAGTGGGTTCATAGCGCATCAACGGATAAGCTTACCTACTATGTTATCCATGATAAAAGGGGCGCTGATGCCAGTAAGGATATTGGTATACTTCCCGAGTTTCAGGGTACGGCAGTCCATGACCACTGGAAATCCTATTATACTTACACTGACTGCACCCATGCCGAATGCAATGCCCATCATCTAAGAAATCTAAAAGGCATTCATGAGAGCTATGGCCATGAATGGGCAAATGAGATGTCAGGGCTCCTAATTGAAATCAAGGAGCGCGTAGAAAGCCTAAAGGAACAAGGGATAGACTCAATGCCTTCCGATGAAATCAAAGCCTATATAGGAAGATATGACGATATCATCGCTAAGGGTAAGGAAGAGAACACCTTAAAAACTGGCAATCTTGTATCAGAAAAGACAGGTAAGCCTAAGAAAGGTGAGTCTCTTAACCTTTTAGAGAAACTTGAGAAATACAATCTTGAGACCCTCGCATTTATGCTAGATTTCGATATCCCTTTCGACAATAATCGCGCAGAAAGAGATATTAGGATGGTGAAGCTAAGACAGAAAATCTCAGGGTGCTTTCGCGGGGATGAAGGTGCGAATACGTTTTGCAGGATAAGGAGTTATATATCGACATGCAGAAAAAACGGAATGAGGGTGTTAGAATCACTAGTCAATGCCATAAAAGGAGATGCCTTTATTCCTCAAAATTCTCTTTAATATTCAATTGTTAGATGTGGGGGGATGTCTATATATCTCTTTATTAGAGTTGCACTTTTTTTAATATATGGGGTCAATGACCATGGTCATATATTAACATAGGATAACTCCAAATGGGAACGCCTGAGTAGTAACCATAAATCAATAATTAAAGAGGTTGATACCGAAATTATAAAAGTGATATCGGAATTAGTGTTTCCTGAGAATGTTAGGATAATCTTGGCATCACAACCTGTTAAAGATGTTACTAAACTAACTGATAATGGCTATAAAATATACAATGTAGAAGCATGGGATAAAAGTGATATTGAGAGATTATTGATAAATAATAATCTTGAGAATATCAATTTAGATTGGAATCTTAAACTGTCAGATTTATTAATGAAAAAGAGTAATGGGAATCCGTTATATTTAACTTATCTTATTAGTGAGATAAAACGCTATAGCCCTGCTGTTATATCAGTTGATCTAATAGAGTGTTTTCCACCATATAGTAGTAATTTATCTGGCTATTATGATTACATAATGTCAAAAATACCAGAAAGTGAAAAAATTCCGCTTATATTATCTGGTGCACCATTTTATTTAACTAAAGAGGAATTAATGGAGATTACTGGTTTAGGACAAATTGTAGGACAGAGTCTAGAAACAATACAAAGTATACTGAAATTTAATGCATGTAATGGCGGTTATACAATATATCATGAAAGTTTTAGAAGGTATATAGTGGAATCATTAGAAAAAAAGAAGTTAATGTAGCAGTAGCAATCTACAAAGATTTAATCGAATGGCTTAAGAATAAAGGGTTTTATAAAAACAGAAAATCTTATTTAAATCTATTAGTTCTATTATTTGAATCAAAAAGGTATGATGAAATTTTAGCGTATTGTAATAAAGAGTTTGTAGTGGACAGTATATTTTATGGCAATAACATCAGTTCTCTGAAACGTAATTTTGATATATTAATAAAAACTGCTTGCATTCAGAAGGATTATGGTTCCTTAATTGTTTGCACTGAGTTAAACAATATGATTTATAGTTTAGAATATTCTTTTGATGAAAATTCAGAATTGTATTATTGGGCACTAGGTTTAATTCATGGTTTTGATACGCTTAGAAATATATTATTATATGAAGGCAAAATGGCTCTTGATCTGAATAATGGATTGAAAGTCTGTTATCTATGCTCAAAAAATGATTTTATTCCGGAATGGGAACCATATATAAAATTATTAGTAGAATCTATAAAATCAAATAATAGAAAAAGTTTGGAAAATAAATTAAAAGATTATAGATACTATATTTGTGCATGCTTAGATATGGAGCGGAAGATGGAAGATGTACTAGCTAAGATTTGCGATAAACAAGCGTTTGAATATAGAAAAATAGTAATTGAGGAGTATCATAGAAGGGACTTGCTTGATAATCTTATTGAGATTATTAGGGTGATACCTAATAACCAATGTTGGAAACAAAGTCTAACTGATTATTTAGGTAATGAAAGCATTGATGAATGTTTTATTACATCTATATTTGAAAAATTAAAAGTTTCAGATTCATATTCTGAAGAAACAATGTCATCATTAAGGTTCTATGTAGATAACATAAAATTCATAATAAAACATAAAGAATATGAGTTAGATAGGTTCATTGATGAAATAAAAGATCGAAATTGGTATTATAATTGGTTGATATTTATTGCTGAAGTTAACAGAGTTATTCTAAAAAAAGACTTTAACAATAAAGATTTTGAATCTAATCTTTGTGATGCATATTTATGGCTAATTAATGATGTAGACCCTTTCAAAGGAAAACCGCGGACATGTGACTTATACAATTATGAAAGTATTATATATGAGACAATCAAGTCGCCAATGGCTTATATAAAAACAGAAGAAGCATGGAAGAAAATAATAGAAATTGTTTCGACAATGTCTAAAGAAACCATGACTTTATTACAAGGATCAACAGGAGGGCCGTTACCAACATACAAACTATTTAATTTGTTTTTAGAAATCGCAAACGAACAGAATAATAAAGTTATTATGGATATTTTCAATGAAAAAATTTCAAGCGAAGATAAAAATAGGCTTTATTTTTATCTTGCAGATTACAGTTTCAAATATGCTATTCTTCTATCTAAAGCGAGAAAAGACGATAAAGCCCGGAAACAATTTAGAGAAGGTGTAAAGTATTTATTGTCATATTCTTTCCGTAAGGATCGCACACTAAGTCATCTTCTTGATAGTGTGGAAAGCACATATATAGTTAATAGGGAACAAGGTCTGCAAAATATATTAAGGTTGAAAACATTGGCGGATGCTGTTGTATACCATACAGATGGCAAAAGCACCAAAACATATCAGCGTGAATGGTTTGAAATTCTTGTTAATACAGATATAAGCATTGCATTAGAATATTTAAAAAATGAACTTATTTCATATGTTGCACATTGGGTATTTGAAGATAGTTTGGAGTATTTGTTGATTGCATGTAACAGCGAGATTTCACCTAGAATAGAGAATGTGTTATTTAAAACTTTCCCTAATAATACTTCGGATAGATTGATTGAAGCATATGTTAATAACATTGAATGGTTAATAGATAATAACTTTTTGCCACAGGCAAGAAGGTCTATTGCTGAATTAGTAAGCCGTTTTGGAATAGAAGGAAAGGTACATATTTATAATTATAGTTTGGCACAACGCTTAAAAAATTATGTGAGATGTTTAATATTGATTGGTATGATAATGTTTATTCAAATATCGAAAGTTTAAAAGACAGCAACTATTCGAAAAATAATCAAATGCAAAATATGTTTATAAGCCGATTGAGTTTTGATAAATTTACTAATGAAGATTTATTGTTTTATATCAAGGAGAATGGTATTAGAAATAATGATTTGCAGGGATTATATTACTACTTAAGTAGAATCCAACACTTAAATGATGAATCTAAAGTATTTTTAAGTAGTTTAATTAAGTATTGTTTTGACAGAGTAGGTGATGAATCTTCAAAGAAAAAACTAATAGATATTTTTGACAACCTTGAGTTGAATAATGAAATAAAAGCATTCGCTTTCATGCACATGTTTTTGGTACATAAAGATGGTTTGTATAGTAGATTCACAGAGATAGATTTATTTGGAAGGGCACACGCATATGATTCTCAAGTGGCTGAAAAACACTTCTTTGAGTATATTTATAATAATTTATGTACTGTTGATTATTCATTAGCGGTTGGGGGTGAAATAATCAACGCTTTAACTGCGGTAGATAATAAAAATGAAGCCATATTAGATTACTGGGATAAACTTTTCGATATTATAAATTATAGATTGCCTGGTCAGATTGATTTTGATTGGAGTAATATTATATCTAAATCAAATCAATTGGATAATGAGGAAAAACTGCTATCTATACTTTTAACCAGATTAAAATATGGAGAAGCAAATAGATATAAATGGATTATTTCTGAATTAGATGATTTGCTAGAAGATGAACATATAAGAGGAAAATTTGCAAAGCCATTTATCCAATTTCTAAACGAAAGGGAGAAATATATAGATTATGCATTAATTGTTTTATTAGTATTAATAATAAGTCATTTCACAAAAGATGAAATTGAGAATTTTGGAATAAAGGATTCACTGAAAGGTATAAATACAAGCGAAAATGCATTAATAGATTATTTGGTTAAAGTAATTCTTAATATAAACAAAAATAGAATCTATTTAAATTATAATCATAAGTATAAATATGATGATGAGAGGACTAATTATTTTATTGGCAAAATTAAAGGAATTGATAATAGGCTATCGTTATTAGAAAAGCGAGGGGTAGATATTGGTAATATTGCTAATAACTATGTACAACATATCTTTAGTAATGAGTTTTTTGAAAAATATGGTGAACTATTATATGATAAAAAGTACAGCACAGTTGTACCGAATGTTTATTACTATGATATATTAACGAAATGTATGGCAAATGAAGTTGATGAATTCATAAATAATTATTCGGGGCATGAATATTTAAATGAAATTGAAAAGGAATTGTTTGGTATTGTACTGGATGATATAAGGTTAATAGTTGCCCAAAATAATTCTCTTATACCTAGACCTAAAAATCTAAAACTACCTGAATATGTTGATGATAATATATCAGAAGTAGAATTAAGTGACTGGATAAGAATTGCTTATTATGAAAAATGGTTCTACAATTTTGGTGAATATAAACAAAACTTTGGTGAAAACCTAAAAGTAGTAATAATACTTTCTGGAATAGGATTTAATGAAAGAAATGAAACAATACCTTTTTATAGATTAAGAGATGAATATGCTTTATTCGACGAGAATTATGTTGAATATATTTCTTTAAGTAATTTAGTCAAATTAGAGTGTTTTCTTACTTCAAATGTTACACTCCATGAAGAACCGTATTTGACTTATAAAATAAGACAATATTTAGGTATTACCAACGAAGTTTTATATCTTCTAGGAATAAAAATAATAGAAAATTATGATGGAATTGTTGGAGTTACTAAAGACGGTGAGACTGTCCTAAAATTCTCTAGATGGGATGTAAGTTTTCATGATCCAGACAATGACGCAGATAGGATTCCATATATAATAGGGAGTCAACTACTAATGAAAAAAAGTAAATTTCTTGAATTATGTAGTCTAGTTGGGAAAAAACCATATCTATATACAAATAAAATTGATTTGTATAGGAATGACTAATTGAATGTTTTTTGTCAATATACAATCGAGTTTGGTGTGTGTCAAGTTTTTATTGGCACCTTTTTCTTCCAGAAAGTCAATCGCTATAATAATTAAGAAAAATATCTTAAATTTTACCATTTAGCAAAGTTGTCAAGCCTAAAATGCACTTCGCTACGCTC
>NZ_RXHQ01000052.1 GCF_004138105.1 Xylanivirga thermophila
CATAGAAGATGTCATCCTTTCGTTAAGTTATTTGTTTATTCGACTAATATTTTAACAGGATGGCATCTTCTTTTCAATTCTATTGGTAATTTATTACTCTAAATCCCTACGGTAATTTTACGCTAACTAATTGATACCTCTTACTTTTTATTACAAAGTTTTATGTTTATTACCGTCTATCGGTTTTATGTGGCACTACATCACATGTTGACATATAAAAATCAAGCAAACGCTCTTTCAATGAGAAAAGTATCTCTTTCATCCTTGGATCATAAATTATATTGTGTAATTCCTGAGGATCATTTTTTAAATCATATAATTCATCTTTTTCATAAAACCGTTTTACATATTTATAATCTTTAGTTCGGCACATTATAGCTTTTGTATGCTCAGGCCCTTCGCTGGATTGCAGATTTACCCTTGGCCAGTAAAGGCCCTCTGGGTTTTGACTGCTACTACTTTCAAATTCCATGCAATGCCTTTCTCCGTGCATCCTCCCGCCTTCGCAAAATACCGCATCCCTATGATCATTGATCTCGCCTATAATAACAGGTATAAGTGATTTGCCAAAATGGGTATAGTCAGGTTCCATACCTATAAGCTCCTCCACCGTAGCTACAAAATCTACAAGTTCTACCAAAGTATCTCTTACACCAGGTACAACTTCTATCCACTTAGGCGGCTTTATAACAAATGGCACCCTCGTCAATACATCTTCAAAGCTATTTTGATTTTTCTCTACCAATCCATAATCTCCTGCAAAATCACCATGATCACTAAAGAAGAATATGGCAGTATTATCGTATTGACCCGTTTTCTTTAATGCATCTATTACAAGACCTAGCTGATAATCGATTCTTGCACACATACCATAATATGTAGCCCTCAAATCCGTCCATTGTTCTTCAGTCCAATTTTTAAGATTTTGCCGCTCATGGATCCCTTTAAGCATACTGGGCTTACCTATCCATCCTTCAGGAGTAGGAATTCTAAGAGGCAGCTTTTCCCTATCTATCATACTATACCATGGCTCTTCCACCGCATATGGAGGATGGGGATAGGATAGGGCTAAATTTATGCAAAAAGGTTTACCTGCAGGTGCATTATGTATAAAATCTATGGCCCCTTCTATATTAGCCCAATCGCTGTCATAGTACCTATCTTCTCCGTCTGTATTTAATTTTCCAGCATAAAAAGAATAATAATTATCTCCCTCTGGATCACCTCTCCAGTCCTTTAGTCTATGTAAATCCGATCTAATGGGCTTTTTAAGCCTATATCTTATATCACAGTAAGGCTCAACCGATGCATCGCCTGGGATAAGATCGTTTTTCCCTCCCCACCAAACAAAATAACCATTATCCTTCAAACGTTTTAATAAAACAGGCTCATCTAGCCCCATCATATTATACATCGTACGATGCCCCCTTACATGGGGATACCATCCACTCATAAAACTGCAACGACTAGGGGTACATACAGGGTTCTGACAAAATGCATTACTAAAGGATACTCCATCATGCTTTACCATGTTATCTAGATTTGGAGTAACAGCAGCAGGATTACCGATATGACTTAGCACATCTCCCCTATACTCATCTGGATTAAATATAACAATATTAGGCCTTTTGTTTTTCATTCTAGATCCCCCATTAATATTATAAACTCATATAAACATTTCTAAATCTCCTGTTGTTTTAATCTATTAATCAATACCAACAAATAGATTAAAGTATCTTTCTGTTAAGCTCCATTTTGATACTTTCATTTCTACTCCTATAACATCCCAGATTAAAAGTTTTGATCTGTAACAACTCTAATTGTAACACGAATAAGGGCATATTTAAACATCAAAATACATATATATAATTTATAATCCTGTCACATCTGTTTTTACATTTTTCAACATACTAGCTAATTATTAAAAATAGACTTCATATTTTCACCTACTGCCTTTAGCAGTTCTTTAGGTAGTTTTTCTACCTGTTCGCCAATCATCACTCCATGTGGTTGTTTATAGCCTTCATTCCATACGAAATTAAAGATTTTTTCATTCGTTTTGCTATTTTCCCCTATCTGGAATGCATAGATTTCAACATTTTTAGATAATAATTCTTGTACAGTTTCTTTTGCTGATCCTGGAAAACTTGACGCACCATCTGTAATCTCGAATACTATCTTTATTTGCTTGCCTTTTTTAAGTTCCCTTTCCTGGTTTGGGGTAATGCCACTTAATATTTCCCTAAGGCAACTTGCATCGTCAGTTGCTCCATCTTGTGCATCTAACTTTACAATGGAGCGAATTATATCGCTATTCTCTTTTTCCTTCAAATTTTTATCGTTGAATTTTTTAACATTATAATACTTACTGCCAAAAAACCATGTTTCACTCAAAACTTCTATTTTTTGATTTAACTGTTCTGCATTGCTTTTCAAATATTGATTGAAATCATCTATTGAAAGCAAGGTCACAGCCAAAGCTTTTCTTGCCGACTCAATTTTTGACGCATTCATTGATCCTGAGTTGTCTATCACAAAAGAAATCTCTATCCGCTCAGGCAATATATCCGTTTGGGTCTCTAGTAAATATCTATTAAAAATCGGCAGATTTCTGTAGCTCCCTTTTTTTTCAGCTTCTACGAAATCTGGATAAGAGTTAATGAAGCTATCAATATCTAGTTTCCCCTTTATTTGGGCATCTTTTTTTACGCTAATTTCTTTTTTTGCGTCTCCTATTAATTTCTTCCAAAACTGACGCATTTGTTCCCTTTCCGATTTCATTTTATTTGAATAAAATTGAAACAATTCTTGATCTTCTTGGCTAATCCCATAAGGGGTTAGATCTAACTTACCTTGTATAATATTTTGTACATTCCCGATTATTTGGTCTTGTTGGTCTAGCATTTCCTCTAGAATCTTTTTCTCTTCTTCCTGAGTAGATTCTAATGAATTTACTACCTCATCTGCTTTAGATTGTTCAAAGGAATCTTTATTCCCTTTAATTTGTTCCTTTTTCTGTCCTTTTGATTTATAAAATGCCATCTCATCAATTTCTTGTTTCCATAACCTTTCGAAATCCGGAAATATAAAGGAACGAATGAACGGATCACGTTCTACAATTCCTTGATCATTATTTATCTGTCTGACTAATTGATAACGAATAAAATCAAAAAAAGGCTGATTCAAAATTTGTCTATCAAAGGGGTTTTGAATACATCCTTCTATTTTAGGAGCTATTTCATATAATTCAATAACTAAAAAACTGTTTGCAAAAGCTCTATGTCTAGGCATTTTAAGAACCGATTCAATGGTCTTACCGGTTCTTCTCATATATAAAACAATTTTTTTAAAATTTTCTTCATCCCTGTATATAGGACACATCTGCAAGACTCTTAGGAATGATGTTTGCCTATCAATCATATATAATAGGTCAAGAATTTCTTTTCTTACATAATTTAAAATAATTTTGGGTTGATATGCACCGTCTTTTTCCAAACCTTCTTTTTTTATCTTAGCTAGAATATAGCTTGTCATGCGATCAATTTCCTTCTGCCAATCTTCGCTCCTATTCAGATATTTTTTAGTTTGCTTTTTCCAGTCAGGATATAGGGCTAACTCATAGTAAATATGCCACATGATTTGATTTTCATCTAATTTTTCATCCAAAAAGCTTTGAAGCGGCAAATACAAAACTCCTTTGGAAGGATTTAATATAAATCTTGATAGCCTTGGATCAGGAATATACATCAAACTAGAATCCCCCGTAAATGTGGCTAATGAGCGCTGTTCTTTTTGCAAAAATTCTTCTAAATGTCTTTTAGATTCTTCAATTAAAGTCTTTTCATCAAAGTCAAACATACTTATATCCTCCTATTGGTACAGTGGCAGATCCCACAAGTCTTTTGGTGTAGCAATGCGGTCAATATCTAATATATTTAATTTTCCTTCTAAATCCATAAGCAGATATTTTGAAATATCAAACTTTAAGATGTTTGTAAAAAACATATCTCTAATAGTAGCCTCTTCATTTAGATACCAATTCCCAAAATTCTCTTCAAGCAAGTATATTATTCCATCTTCACTTAAAACTATAGCAGTACCCTTCTTAGATTGAACATCAAACAAATTACCTTTCAAGTCATCCTTTTCCACTTTTATAGTTTTTAAATCTTCATATAAAAAAAGTATCTTTAGCTGTCCCCCATTTCCTATCACTATAATGGAGTCCTCATTACCATCCTCATTCTCTAAACATCTAATTCTTCTTATTTCATCATTTAAGAAATTAAATTTTTCTTTAATAATAAACTCTTCGTTCTCATATTTGATAAAATATAAGCTCCCCGTCCTTGTTCCTGCTACAAAATAATCGTCGCTTATTTTTTCCATTGCAGTCAAATCGGGAATAGTACAGTGTATATCCTTATGAAAAGCCAAGCGATATCCATCTTTTGCTTTTAGTATTTCAAATAAATTTAGCCTTCCTTCTCCATTCTCCACTACAAATAAACCATAATTAATTGCTAAACATCTTTCGCTCCCATTAAATTCATGATCTGTCCCAATTTTTTTAATTTTAATTTCTCTGTTAACATTAGGTATTTGATCAAAGCTATTGCTTGAAATTAAATAGCACCCTCCTGTAGATCCAAAAAGCAAAATTTCTTTATCATTCAATTTATATATAAATGAAATTCGCTCTCTTATTTCTTTAATAGGAGTACTCCACTCTACCTCAAACTGAGCATGATTATAGAGATCGTCTACAATATCTATATAAAAAAATTGAACCTTTCTGTCTACACCGATTACAATAAAAAGATTTTCATCAATCCGCAACATACTTTGTACAAAGCCTTCAAAACTAAAAGCTCCTAATTTTTTTATCGGATTTATTTGCATTGAAGTCTTTTTAAGATGCTTTGCATCAACACGGTAATACGGAATTATTTCGGCTAATAGCTTTTCTTCTATTTGTGAGAGTCTTTTTAATTGTGCTTCAAAATCATCATCCAAAATCCCATTTATCCGGCATTCATCCAATCTTTTCCTTAAATCTTCAACTTGATTCTTGAAATCTTTTTCATCCACCGACAAATTTATTTTCATTCTTCTCCTCCATTATCCTCTAAGTATTCAAGTAGGTCCTTTGAATGCTCTAAATGAGATAATCTTTGGTCTAATTTTTGATATTTTTTTATATCAATTCTCAATAAATCATCGATATCAGTTTCAAAAATCTCTTTTAGTCCTTCTGGGAAGGTTTTTCTAGGAATTCCTTTTCCAAATATCAAATGAACTACATCCAAATAGCTCAAAGTTTCTATTGATGGGCGGACATAGTGATATGGGCGGGTACGAATTTCGTCATATGTTGTCGTTGCTTCTCCTATGCCCTTTGTCTCAATCTCCCATCCTTCTGACTCAGGGAAAAATCCAAAACGCACTGCCTGTGAGAGAATATAGCTTTGGTCATCAGGATAAGTGATTGAGCTAATAAAACCATCCCATAAAGCTTTGCTCAAGTCTTTTTCTTCACCTTGATTCCAATCATCTAAAACATGTAAAATATTACGGATTGATAATACTGATTCTCTCAGTTCTAGCTCACCTACCTCACTCCCTTCTTGAACTTCATCATCTTTCCACTTACCCATAAAAACATTTTGGGTCACCCTACACAATTGGGAAAAGCGAAATAATTCTTCTAATGTCCTATTCACATTAGGAATATGGATATTTCCATTTTTATCAGCCAATCGTGTTATTATTATTCTAAAAAGTTCGTTTTTTTCTGGGAACTCTTGATCTTCTAATGAGCCAATTATATTTTGTGGCACATAATTGTATTCGATCGTCACAAAACGTGATTTAAAGGCTGGGTTCAGCTCATTTGTTCCTTCATAATTTACCATTCGTGTTGATAGATTTCCTGTGCCAATAAACCCAAATCCAGATTTAATTAAAACAGGACCAACTCCTGTAATATAGGCTGTACTCCCAGCATGACGCTGCAATATATCATTCAAAGCGATTAAGTTTTGCATGGCAATTGTATTCAATTCATCTACGATTACAGGGCGACCTTCTTTGATTGCAATCAAAATTTCTTTTTCTATTTTCTTAATTTCAGTACCAAATGCGCTATTGCTTGCCACTAACAAATCAGAGAGACTCTTCCATATTTGTATCTTAAGCTGCAACTGCTCTTCATCAGTCATCTGCTCTAATCTTGTTTTATGCTCATCCATCCATTCATAAAAATCTCCTATAATCATATTCAGATAAGCCGCATAAGATTCTTGTGAGAAACTACGTTTGAGAAACAATGTTTTCTCTACAAACATATCTTCATAAGTTAAATTATATGAACCAGATATAAATAGTGGTTGTACAGCCTCTATTTCCTCTTTACTTCCACTGGTTAAAATATTCTTATAGTAAAGCTTTCTTTCTTCATTAAATTCTCTAAACTTTTGAATAGCATCTTCTTCTGTCGCATCTGGATTTGCAGAAAACCAATTCTCCATTTTGTCTTCTAATTCTTTTTGTATTTTATTTTGAATAGTAAAATCCCTAGCTGCTTCAAGTGCTAATTGAGTTTTCCCACTTCCTAAGTGTCCTACAATATATACAGGAACACCTAAATCCAGTGAATCTATTACTTTTTGTTTTGTATTAGCCACATAAGGTACAGAAATCAAACGCTGTCGATGTTGGTTGTCTATATCTCCTATCAATCGACGTTTATAATAAAATTCCCATGCCTCTGGAGAATTTTCTAGAATCTTCCCCAATTCTTCTTTTAACTCTTTTATGCGATCAACACGATATCTTGTGGCTGGATTACTCCCATAATGACTATAATTATTACTTTCCTTGCTTACCCTTCTTTCCCAACGAAGAAAAAACTTTTCATATTCGATTGAATTCTCGATTTTTTGTATCTTTTCACCCATGTTTGCTGTTTCTTCTTCTATATAAGCTTTATATTTTTTATAATAAATATTATTTTTTTTAGAATCAGGATCAACCTTATTATCCTTTTCTTCAAATCTTCTAAAAGCTTTAAAAAATAATCCTTGTTCTTCTACTTTTTTATTATTTTCATATTCCAGTGACTTTAAAGCTTCCTTGCGCAGATCCTCTTCATACCAACTTTGTATTTCTTCTATAGTAGGAATATAATCTTGATTAAAAATTTTTTGTCCTTTCACGAAAGTTTTCTCCTTCATATGATATTTTATTATATTATCAATATATCAAGTAAAAATATGAGCAATAAAGATATATTAAAATCCCGAATTTTAAAAAAATCGGGATTTTAATATATCTATCTAATGCTAGACATCACTAAATAATTCCATATTCCTTTAGCAGCTTTTCAATCTCTGTGCCTGCTACTTGTTTTTCAATTTTACGTTTAACTAATGGTGGCAAATCAATTTCTGGTTTTTCACCATCTAACAAGCTCACACCCGCATTTAACAAATAGCGTATATCATATCTTGAAGCATATACCTCAGGAACTCCTTTTTCAACTCCAGTCAATACATATACTGCTTCCATGGCTGTACGTCCTGAATATTCTATAGTAAATACAGTGTCACGTCCTGGATCATCCAATGTTTCAGCAAATTGTCCAAGGAAAGCAAAGTTTACTGCATTCTTTGGTACAACATAAGGACGATCTCCAAATTCACGGGGCATAAACTGGGATGTGATAAATGGCATCATAACTGGAACTGCAGTACAGCTTTCTGCTAATTTTTCTATTTTATCTGTAGGAACCCCTATATGATATAACCATTCTTTTGTAATTTCATTTCCAGTACAATCCCTCATAGGTTTTTTAATGTAATCTCCAGGAACATCAGTGAACAAACCATATACCCAAACGACAACATCTTTTTCAGGTTGCCCATAGTATTGTTCTTGACGGTTTATGGTCCAACTCATCAACCAGGAAGAGTCAACTGCTGTAACTATACCACCTGTTACAGTACGTCCACCATATGGAGAACGTTTTGTAATCTTTTCAATATATTCAGGAACACGTTCATCATGACAAGTTACTGTACAAGACTCCCAATTGGATTTTTCTGGATCTGTACAGAATTTATCTGGATGCCCGAATTCATCACACTGGGCCGCTATATTTCTCCATAAAGTCCAGCATCCTCCTGGTTCCTTATTAAATGGAGCCGGAGTATCATCGTCACCATATCCACTACCTTCAGTCATAGAACCGTTGGTGATAAATACTAAGTCATTTTCTGTTAAAGCAATAGAAATATCATTTCCATCCTTACCCCTTGCAACTATTCTCTTTGCAACTTTTTTATCCTCTGAAATTGAAAACTCAACATTATCAACAGTGACTCCATATTCAAATTTAGCACCATGGTCTTCCAAATATTTAACCATAGGTTTTACAAATGAAGTGTACTGATCATGGCGTGAAAATTGTAAAGCAGAAAGATCTGGTAAGCCGTCAACATGGTGGATGAAACGATTCATGTATAATTTCATCTCTAAAGCACTATGCCAATTCTCAAAAGCGAACATTGTCCTCCAATATGTCCAGAAATCAGTGTTTAAAAGTTCTTCAGAAAAAATATCTTCTATAGCTTTATCTTGAAGCTCTTCATCTGTCATCATTGTAAAAGCAGCTATTTCTTTTGCCAAATCTTGACCTAAATTAAATTTTCCATTGTCATGGCGTTCGCCTTGATTATGCGTAATACGACAATTGCTAAAATTCGGATCATCATGATTTGTATAATAAAAATAATCTAACACAGTCATATTGGGATCCTCTGTAGATGGTAAGGAACTAAACAAATCCCACAAGACTTCAAAATGATGTCCCTGTTCACGTCCACCACGAGCCACATAACCTACATTTTGGCGAACTTGGGCATCCAAAGATCCTCCTGGAAGATCTAATTGCTCTAAAAAAGTAATTTTACTTCCATCCATATGAGCATCACGAATCAAAAAACAGCCAGCAGCCAAAGCACCAATTCCAGTGCCAATTAAATAAGCTTTTTTGTCTTCAATTCCTTTAGGTTTTCTTGCATTTACCAAAGAGTGATAATTTCCATTTGTAAGCGTAAGCCTATCATCATGTGTCTTTAACTTCATTTTATCTCCCTCTTTCTTAATTCTTAATAGTCTTTTAAATTCGACTATTATATATAAAGTTATTTTATGTTAACTCTATACTTAACATTTTGAATATTGATATCTTTAAAATCTGTTGTTACTACTCAGGCATTCCCATTGAAGTCGCCCTGTGCTAATATGTAACCATGATCATTGACCTTCATATTATTAAAAAAGAGTAACTTTAATAAAGGGATATCGCCGATATCCCTCACTTCTAACA
>NZ_RXHQ01000053.1 GCF_004138105.1 Xylanivirga thermophila
GAAATTATTGCTCAGACCAAAAAATGAGCTGTATCACAACAACTTTATGATCAAAACAAAAAGCCCGTAGGCCTTGCAATATGCAGGGCCTAGGCCTTTTTTTCTGTTTTTTGCTGCGAAAGTCAAGATACATCCTGCTATACTTTTTATCAAGTATTTAAACAACCTAACAAATAGAGTTATATCTCAAATGTTGCTATAATAAATATATTAATTAAATAAAAATTTATGCATTTTTATCCTTAAGCCCATATTAATGGTTCATGGTGTGCCTTTTGTTATTTTTCTAACAATTAAAAGAATCTTTGTAATAACATTAAAAAATCTCCCATATATATTTTTTAAACATATAGGAGATTTTTTAGCTTAATACATCATATATAATATAAAAGAACTCATAAATAGTTTGATAAAGGCTCATCATAACTTTATATGACAATAACCATTAGGATTTTTCTTTAAATATCCTTGATGGTATTCCTCTGCATCATAGAAGCATAACAACGGCTTTATTTCTACTACAATAGGTTTTTTGTACTTCTCTTGTTCTTCTTCACGACTCTTAATAATAAATGGAAGATCAGTCTTATCAATATAGAATATACCAGTCCTATATTGACTGCCTATATCATTCCCTTGTCTGTCTACTATGGTAGGATCTATTATGCTCCAGTATTTAGCAAGAAGTGCCTCAATACCTATTAGATTCTCATTATATCTCACATAACAGCTTTCGGCATGCCCTGTATCGCCGGCACAAACTTCCTCATAGGTAGGATTGGGCTTAGTACCGTTTGCATATCCAACCTTTGTATATACTACCCCATCTATTCTAGACATAAATTCTTCTACTCCCCAAAAACAACCACCAGCAAAAACTATTTCTTTCAAAAAATCCTCTCCTTTATTTTTAAGTTCTATACTGGTAACATCCTATGCTACGCTAATTTTATTTTCCAACCTTTTGAATATTAGTGTACTTAAGCCTGATTTAATATATTCGTTTCCCATATATAAATTCCAAATAAGTCCACTTCGGTAGTTTTCTATCATAAGCAAAGTGATGCCCTTGTTTATCCCAATATACCACTTGGCAAACCAAGGTTTATTACCTTCCAAATTATATGCATCATAGAAGCCATAATCTCCCCATAACTCAGGGAATGTATTATACATGTAATTAAGGGCCTCTATAGTTTCTTTTGGAGCAAATGGTATAGAACCTGCCGGCCCACATGAAGGTATGGTACCATCATTATGCCCGTTCGTATCCCTGGTCATAAGTTATAAAACCTTGCTCAACACCAATAATAATGGCGCTTAAGCCAAAACCTACAGAGGCAATACTAGCCCGCCCAGGGTCAGTAGTTATATCAGCTATTAATCCATACCCCGGGCTTTTTGGGTCTGTATTAGCTTGTTCCCAAAAAAACCTGAAACAACCTTTTCGTTCTAGTTCTAATACCTTATCAAGTTTTTTCATTATTATCTCCACTTTTTATAGATTCAATGCTCAACAAACATATTATATAATTCAGTATCAATAGGAGTATTGTCAGAAAAAAGATCTGGCTTTACCTTTAGCATTTCAAAGAGTAAATTGGTCATCTCCTCTGTTTTGCAAATCCGTACCGCAGCATCTCCAAATGTACCCTTATACATTACTTTATTCTTTTCGAATATCTCTTCTACCTTGCAGAAATAATCCGACCAATATCCTGAATGCCTTCTTGAAGGTACAGATATCTCAGTTTCATCCGGCAATACTGTATAAAGTTGCTCATGGCTATCTGTAATTCTGCCCGGTATATCAGCCCATTCCTCTACCCCGTGCATAAATGTATTTCTTGTAAGATCCACCCCTATAAGCATTATAGTAGCCTTCCTGTCTAAAAGCTTACCCCAGCAAGATCCCCTAGCACAGGGAGTATCAAATTTTTCATCTCCCGCCACAAATTCCTTAGCATCCGCCCCCAAAGCCGCTACAGAGTGAGTTGGATGTAATGAACGGACCACTCCTGGGCGTTTCCTGAAAAGTTCCGTAAGTATACCTACACATGAAGGGGATTTATCCACGTAGAATCTAGGATTATCGGCATTTATATATGACCAGGTATGGGTAGGCAAAACCAATAAGCCTCCATCCATATATTGGGACAATGCATCCAATACGGTATCTGCTCCCCCTTCTACCTCTCCGATACTCTTCATAGATGAATGAACCAATAGAGTACCTGTTTTATCTATATTCAAATCATTCAGATCATTCAAAAGATCTTGTTTTGTATACATTCTTCTCCCGCCTTTCATTCTCCATTATACCAAAGTTTTAGCAAAATGTAACAGGTATAAAAAAGCAAAAGTCTATGAATTTTTTAGCATACTCCATAAACTTTTGCCTTATCATTGCTATATAAATATTTTAAGCGCTGTAATTATCAAAATATCCTTGTACCAATACAACAGGTGTGCCCTTATCACCGCTGCCGCTTACTAGATCACAAAGGCTGCCTAATAAGTCAGTAATCCGACGAGGCGTAGTACCTTGGGATGCGGCCTCACCTTTTAAATCTCCTGCTTTTTCCCGAATCATTTCGGTAATTCTCTGCTGTAGCTCCGAACTAGTCAAATCCTCACCAATATTATCGGCTAAATACTTGAGCTTCAATTCATTTGGGGTACCAGATAGACCTTCTGTATAGGCGGGAGCAACAACAGGGTCCGCTAGCTCCCAAATACCGCCAACAGGATCTTTAAAAGCACCATCACCATATATCATCACTTCTAAATGTTTTCCTGTAAGCTCAAACATCCTTTTCTGTAATTTGATTACAAACATCTCTCCATCTCTGGGGAAAAGTTTTACAGTAGCTTCCGTTGCCTTATTTGAGCCCAATATACCATACTGTGGATGAAAGCCACTTCCATTTACCGATTCAGTTAAAATATCATCCAACCCATATACCGTCTTGGCACCCCCCTGCTTCAACAGGCGTTTTGTACGATTTCTACTATGCACATCTGCAGCCAGTACATGATCGGTATATTTCAGTATAGCCCTTGGATCATTGGAAAAAATTATAGTAACATCTTCTGCCAATTCCTTGTAAAATTCTATATAGTTTACTCCTGTGAATGGATGTACTATATCCTGCCCAAAGTAATGATAAAAATCCTCTTCGGTTAATGTATCTGAGTATGGGTTTATACCGTTTTTATCCAAGTCATCCCAACTTATCAAGGGATTACCCACTTCATCTGAAGGATAGCTAAGCTGTAAAAATACCTTATCTACCCCATTTGCAATCCCTTTAAGAAGCAAAGAAAACCTATTACGGCTCATAATGGGGAAAACTACCCCTATCTCACCGCTTGGATACTTTTTTCTAACATCGGCTGCTATTTGATCAATCGTTGCATAATTGCCCTGTGCCCTTGCAACTACAGCCTCTGTCACACCTATAATATCCCTGTCATTTAGCTCATAGCCTTCAACCCTGCATGAGTCTAAAAGCGATTGTGCTACTATTTCTACTAGATCATCGCCCTTCTTTATTATAGGCAGTCGAATACCTTTAGCTTGTGTCCCTATTGTTCTCATCTAATCCACCTCTACTTCATCTCTTTATCCTTTTAGAGTGGCATTCATATTTATACCATATCTATTATAAACTATTTGAGACAATAGTCAAAATATTATTTCATATAAACTAAATTTTTTCTTTCATAAGGCCTATTTTACCTTTAAAATCTAGACACGTCTTCTTAATATCTTCTTTTGACAATATTGCCGATACCACTGCTATACCATCGATATCAGTATCTTTAAGATACCCTACATTATTTTCATTTATACCTCCAATGGCTACAACTGGAATTTTTACTTTTCGTTTGATTGTCTTAAGTTCTTCCAGACTTACATACTCTGCATCATCCTTTGTATTAGTTGCAAATATCGCTCCTACACCAATATAATCCGCCCCATCATTTTCTGCTTTCACAGCCTCATCTAATGTAGTAGCAGATACTCCCAGGATTCTATCTGGACCAAGCAGTTTTCTAGCTATTTTTGCAGGCATATCCTTTTGCCCTACATGAAGCCCCGCTGATTCTACTGCTAGGGCAATATCCAGCCTATCATTTATTATAAGAGGAATATTATATCGATCAGTGATAGTTTTAACCCTTTTGGCTATATTATAAAACTCTAATGTATCAATATCCTTTTCTCTTAGTTGCACAAGTGTAGCGCCTCCCAGAATAGCCTGCTCTACAGCCTGCTCTAGAGTAACATCTCTAATTAGTGACCTATCTGTTACTAAGTATAATGTATAATCTACTTGAGCTTTATCCGGCATACAACTCACCCCTCTCTAATATATCCTTTCCTTTCATCTGGTACACAGAGTCCATAATCTTTATCTTAAAGCTACCACTACCATCATCCCTTGATGTAAGCTTTTCATACCCTATCTCTCCCGCCAAACCCATGGTCAAGACTCCTGCCGCTGCTGCCAACAAATAATCATCCGTTACACCACAATATGCACCTATAAGAGAAGTACACATACATCCAGTCCCCGTTACCCTGGACATCATCTCATGGCCATTGTCTATAAAATAGGTTTCTGCGCCATTTGTTATGGTATCAGTAACGCCTGTTATTGCTACAACACAACCCAATCTATTGGATAGTCCTTTTCCAATGGCTTCTACATATTTTAGATCTCCCAATTGTGCAATATCATCGTCCGATGCATCTACTCCCTTGGTATTATGACCTATTCCGCTTATAGCCTTTATTTCTGAGATATTACCACGAATAATGGCAATATCCATTTCATTGATTATCCGATCTGCAATATGGCTTCTAAATGATGTCGCTCCCGCCCCAACAGGATCCAGTACTATCGGAATACCCTGCCTATTTGCCATTTTACCTGCCACTAGCATGGAATCTACAGTTCTAGCATTTAATGTACCCATATTTAAGACTAGGGCAGAAGAGATGGAGACCATCTCACTCACCTCTTCAATAGCATCTGCCATTATGGGAGAGCCTCCCAGTGCCAGTACTATATTAGCACAATCATTTGCAGTAACATAATTTGTAATATGATGTACCAGAGGACTTCTTGTCCTCACTTGCTCTAGAAGATCCGCTACTCCCTGTTTTACATCCATCTTAATTCCTCCCATACACTTTAGTATCAATCTATTTTGATACCTGCTTTTCTATAAAGCTCATAAAAATGATTTGTAGGCCCTACCCCTTTCCCTAACGATAAGGAATATTTTACTGCTAGAGTAATATAATCTTTGGCCTTTTTTACAGCCTCATCTATGCAAAAACCCAAAGCCAGATTTGAGGCTATAGCAGAAGATAGAGTACAACCTGTACCGTGGGTATTTTTAGTATTAATACGCTTACCTTCTAAATACTTCGCGTTTTTCCCATCGTATAGTAAATCTGTAGCATCACCAGGCATATGTCCCCCTTTAATCAGTACGTATTTAGGACCCATATCATATATTCTCTTTGCAGCCCACTCCATATCCTTGAACGTATCAATCCTTATTCCTGCTATCTCCTCCGCTTCTGGAATATTAGGGGTTATAACATAAGAAAGAGGCAAAATTTCCTTAACTAATGTATCTATGGCCATAGGATTTAATAATTTATATCCACTTTTAGACACCATAACAGGATCCAATACCAGATTTGTTGGTTTGTATATATTTAACTTTTCTGCAATTATCTCTATACTCTTAATTTGAGATACCATCCCAATCTTTACTGCATCTACCTCTATATCCTGAAAAATTGCATCTATCTGTTTGCCTATAATATCAGGGGTCATATCCTGTACATCGATGACCTTTTGAGTATTCTGAGCCGTAACTGCGGTTATTACACTCATTCCAAATACTCCATGGGCAGAGAATGTCTTAATATCTGCCTGTATACCTGCTCCACCGCTTGAGTCCGAACCTGCAATAGTAAGTGCCGTCTTCATGGATAAATTCACCTTCATCCTATTTTGATATTTTACTTAGATTATGCCCTCGCCCTTTATTAACTTGTTCATATTTCTAACTGCACATATCTTGCCACACATGGTACATGAATCTTTCTCTTCAGGAATAGACTCTTTCCTGTATCGTCTGGCCTTTTCAGGATCTATGGAGAGTTCAAACATCTTTTCCCAATCTAACTCCCGCCTTGCACAGCTCATCTTATAATCCCACTTTTCTACTCCATCTATCCCCTTGGCTAGATCACCTGAATGGGCAGCAATCTTTGTAGCTATGATACCTTCTTTCATATCATCCAAATTGGGAAGCCTTAAATGCTCTGCCGGGGTAACATAACAAAGGAAGTCTGCCCCATTTGCGGCTGCTATTGCACCACCTATTGCACTGGTAATATGATCATACCCAGGTGCTATATCAGTAACGATAGGACCTAGTACATAAAAAGGTGCTCCACCACAAAGTTTTTTCTCCAACATTACATTGGTAGCAATCTCATTCAACTTCATGTGCCCCGGTCCTTCTATTATAACTTGTACATTTTTCTCCCAAGCTCTTCTTGTAAGTTCTCCTAAAACTATCAATTCTCCTACTTGGCTGGCATCGGTAGAATCATATATGCTTCCTGGACGACATGCATCACCAAGGCTTATAGTGACATCATACTCAGCACATATATCCAGTATTTCATCAAAATATTCATAGAATGGATTTTCCTTTTTATTTAGCTCCATCCATGCATAGATTAGAGACCCACCCCTTGAAACTATATTAAGAAGCCTTTCATTTTCCTTAAAAGTCTTTATTGTATCCCTATTTATACCTGAATGGATGGTGATAAAGTCTACTCCATCTTGTGCATGTTTTTCTATAACCTTTATAAATTCATCACTGGTAATATTTTGCAGCTCTTTATCATAGAAACCCATAGCATCATATACGGGAACCGTACCAACTATGGCAGTAGACATATCAATTAATCTGGTTCTAAATTCCTCTGTCTTGCCGTAGGAACTTAAATCCATTATAGACTCAGCCTTCATTTCTATGGCCTTTTTCACCTTTTCCAGTTCTGCATCTATACTGCAGCAATCTTTTGACACACCTAGATTAACATTTATCTTGGTCTTAAGACCCTGTCCGATACCCTCAGGATCCAATGCCCTATGATTTTTATTTGCAGGTATTACTGCAGTTCCCGCTGCTATGCGTTCCATTAAAAGCTTTACATCCATATTTTCCTTTTTTGAGACTATTTTCATTTCTCCGGTTATTATGCCTTTTTTAGCGGCATCCATCTGAGTTGTATAATTCATTATCTGTTTCCTCCCTATATATGTCAGAGATGGATCTGGTTGAGTATTGATAGGATAACAAAAAGTGCTTACCAAAAGGTAAGCACATCTATAGCAATAAGCTAAAATGAATTTGCTTCCCTACGGTAGTATCAACTACGTCAGGTTCAAAGGGTCAGGTTTTACCTTCTCAACCAAAACGGTCCCCCTGCAAACATAAATTATATATTTGATTATATTTAGTATACTAGTCATCTACTATTTTGTAAAGTTAGTTTGTCATCTTTCCTTGTATAATTAGCATTGTATTAACCAGTGAATGAAATCACTGTCAAACCTGCAAATTTAATATTTAACCATATCACATAAAAGCAATCTTCCCTAAATATCAAATACATTTTTGGCTCCATATCTTAGCCAATTTGCCAGCACCTGTTGGCCTGAACCTTGACAACATGTATAATATTAACTGGACTTGGAGGGTTAATGAAATTCCTCCTGGGACGGGCCATATCGGACCGATTACCCGTAGTTAAGAGTATTAATCCATTCCGATAAGTCTATATGTTTTGGCTGGTTGAGGCCAGCTTTTTAGCTGGTTCCTCGTGTCACATGCAAGGTTATTTACTTACATGGAAAGGAATGGATACTTTAAGTCCAAATAATTTTAAAAGGAGATATTTAACATGAA
>NZ_RXHQ01000054.1 GCF_004138105.1 Xylanivirga thermophila
TAGGTTACCCTGTTATGCCCATATTATTACATTAATGTATGTACTATCCATATAGCTTCTTTTTTACAAGTCAAAATGCTGAGAACAATAGAGATATTAAGAGATAATTAAAGATTATAGAGGAAGGTGGTATCGAATGAAAAAGAAGGTTGCATTTGTGTGTGTCCACAACTCTTGTCGTTCTCAAATGGCAGAAGGTTGGGCAAAGAAAATGGGAAGTGACGTATTGGAAGCATACTCGGCAGGGACAGAAAATTACCCTGAAGTAAAACCACTGGCAGTACAGGTAATGGAAGAAGCAGGAGTGGATATGAGCGGCCATTATCCGAAACTATTAAGCGATATTCCAGCGGAAGTAGATATTTTAATAACGATGGGATGTAATGTAGAATGCCCTTATATACCATGCCAACATAGAGAAGATTGGGGACTTAGTGACCCGTCAGGCGGACCAATAGAAGATTACAGAAGAACAAGAGATATAATTAAGGAAAAAGTCGAGGATTTAGTACAGAGAGTAAAGAACAATCAGATTTGATAAGCGTAATGTAATTAGTAAAATAAGAAAAGCGCAGTGAAGTTGAAAAGTGTAAACATGTTGGAAAATATCATTAAGTGTGCAAGGGGTAAGGGGGATGTTTTCATATGAACATATTAGCCATGATATTCGGTTGGTTAAACGACCAACTGTTAAAAATGAGATGGCTTTCAGAACTGGTAAGACTTCTTGTGGAGAAAGTATTTGGTTTGTCTGTTAGCGAAAGAATAGGTGGAAGTATTCACTTTTTTATATATGATACAATAAAAATATTTATATTATTATCACTATTAATATTTGTCATATCCTATATCCAGAGTTATTTTCCGCCAGAGAGGACAAAGAAGATTCTCGGAAAGATAAAAGGCATTAAAGGGAATATACTTGGGGCACTGCTTGGTACGATAACTCCCTTTTGCAGTTGCTCCAGTATACCAATTTTTATAGGTTTTACTTCGGCTGGATTGCCTTTAGGCATAACCTTTTCTTTCTTAATATCTTCGCCAATGGTAGATTTGGCGTCATTAATGTTGTTAATTTCATTTTTCGGTCTTAAAATTGCCATAGCCTATGTTGTAGTAGGCTTAATTTTGGCAGTTATTGGAGGAACTTTAATAGAAAAGTTTGGACTTGAAAAATATGTAGAAGGATATGTAAGGGAAATCGAAAATGTTGATGCAGAAGTGCCTGAAATGACCCGCAGGGAAAGAATATCATATTCAAAGGAGCAGGTCAGAGATATTATCAAAAGGGTTTGGCTATATGTATTAATCGGTGTAGGCATAGGGGCGGCCATTCATAATTGGCTTCCCCAGTCAATCATAGAAAATATAATTGGAAATAACAACTCATTTGCAGTGTTGCTTGCTACTATAGTGGGTATTCCAATGTATGCTGATATATTCGGTACTCTTCCAATAGCCGAAGCGTTATTTGCAAAAGGAGTGGACGTAGGGACTATAGTGTCATTTATGATGGCAGTAACAGCCCTGTCTCTGCCTTCCATAATTATGCTCAGCAAGGTAGTAAAGCCTAAACTTTTAGCAATCTTTGTATCCATCGTATCAGCAGGGATTATTATTATTGGATACTTATTTAATGCTTTTTCATATATTTTTGTGTAAAGCAGAGATTCATTCTGAAATGATGAGTCTTGTAAAATGCACAGGATGTGAAATCTGTGCAAAAGAAAATTGTGGAATGACGATAATAACGGAAAAAATATTGATTGATGAGGAGGATTTATTATGGTAATCAAAGTTTTAGGTTCAGGATGTTGTAATTGCAAAAAATTAGAGGCTAATGTCAGAGAGGCTGTAAAGGAACTGGGACTTAAAGCCACTATTGAAAAAGTAGAGGATTTTAAGGACATTATGGCATATGGTGTAATGAGAACACCTGCACTTGTAGTAGATGAACAGGTAAAGATTATGGGAAGAGTTCCGTCGGTAGAGGATATTAAAAAATATTTATAAAGAAGGAGGCTTTTATTATGGGATGTTGCGAAACTCAAAGAAACAATACCTGCTGCAGTACGAGTTGTGGGTGTGAAGAACAAAATTATGAAGCAGAAAAGAAAAAAATAATAATTGATTTTATGTATTTGGATTTAAGTATATGTACAAGATGCCAGGGCACGGAGGACAGTATTGAAGAAGCAATTGAGGATGTTGCTAAAGTGCTTGAATTAGCAGGCGCAGAAGTTGTTGTAAATAAAATTCATATTGATAGTAAAGAAAAGGCCATACAGTATAGATTTGAGAGTTCACCTACTATCCGTATTAATGGGAAGGATATACAACTGGAAATGAGAGAGTCACTTTGTGAATCATGTGGCGATTTGTGCGGGGATGAAGTGGACTGTCGTGTATGGGTGTATAGAGGTAAAGAATACAATGTTCCTCCTAAAGCAATGATAATAGATGCCATCCTTCGTGAAGTATATAGTGATAAAAAAGCACAGTTGAATGATAGAGTTGGTAAGGAAGCATATCAATTGCCGGAAAATTTGCGGCGGTTTTTTGAGTCGATTGAGAAAAACAAGAAATGTGAATAAATGATAGGTGTAAAATACAAATAAACTCCACTCCATAATAATAAATTTCGCTCTATAAAAATAAAGTTCGTTCCAAAATCCCGTAGTAGATGTAGGAGAAATTTTCGTTTGCTGCGGGATTTGCTTTTTACATGGGAAAGGGCTAAGGTTTTACCCATATTTCTTGATACAAGAATAAGAATAGAATATGTAAAATTCAAGGGAAGTGTGGCTAAAGGAAAAGAAATCAGAGCATTATTAACTTTTTATAAGAACTTGGCATGTTTTTTCTGTTTCTAAAAAGATATGGTAAAGGAATTTAGAAACAGAAAAGGTCCTTTTATGAAGGATAAAGTTGTATTAAAATGAAAATGAAGCGGTTATTCTTAAGTGGATTTTTTAATTAATAGATTTGGAGAGGAGGCTTATATGAATTATACAAGTCTTGAATCAAAAATAAAAAACTTAATTGATAGAAAATCAGAAGGGGAATATTGGGATTTTAAACAAGAATGGCATAAAGATAATGAAAGATTATTACATGATATCCTTTGTTTTGCAAATACGGTACATGATAAGGACAGTTATTTAATAATTGGTGTATCAGATACAGGTGAAATAGTTGGTGTAGGTGAGGAAAACAGAAGAAAACAAGTCGATATACTTGACTTGCTCTCAAATACAGTTTTTGCTGGTGATAATATTCCTGAAGTTCGTTTGGATACAATAGAAATTGAAGGAAAAGAGATTGATATCTTAACTATATTTAACTCTTATACCGTACCTTACTACCTAAAGGCCAAGTGCAAAAGATATAATAATATTAGAGAGGGTTACATATATACAAGAGTCGGGGATAGAAATACTCCAATAAACCAAAATGCAAGTATACAACAAATAGAAATGCTTTGGAAGAAAAGATTTGGATTAACACAACCTCCATTAGTACAGATAGCCAATAGATTGGAGAATAAATTAGAATGGGCACAGAATGAAGATGCTTACTATAATATCTATAAACCTGAATTTAAGTTAGAAGCAGAATATGATGAAGATGATAGGAATATAGGTGAATTCTATGTATATTCTCAAACTAATTCACGATTCATGTATAAAAATCTAAAGATAATGTGTAGTGAAACTGTATTAAAAGAGTTTCAATTAGTTGTGCTGGATAGTGGGAGGTATGAAACGCCTATACCCAGATGGGGGTTTGCAGGCTATGATGAATGGAGACATAACCATAAATTCACATATAAATATTTTTTAAAGGATACTATTGATTATAAGTTACAGCAGTTTCTATTTGATACAGAGAATGAAGAAGAAGTATATGCAAAGCGAAGATTTGATGAGGTCGTTTTATACTATGAAAATGAGGAAGAGAAAATAGCATTCGAATTTTATGTTGAAAATAAACAAAGCCTAATTGAATCATATATAGTCGAAGCCGATAAAAAATTTTATGAAATTAATACTAATAACGAACTGGAAGCCAAGGAATGTAAGCGAAGGCTGTCAACGGGTTTGGCGTTAAATAGAGCATTACAAGAGTTTAGAGCATTATATAAATAAAGTATTATTTATTGATAGAGTCTTCTATGATAACTGAGGGGAACTGTATTTGGAACAATTGTAAATAAAGGGTTATAGATAAATATGAATTTGTTGAGAATAAATTGTACAAATTTTTCATGTAAGGAGGATATGTTATGATTGGTTTGCTTAATCTTGGTAGCCTAGTGCTTGGAGTAGTTGCCTGGATACTTCCTGTTGTCAATCTTATGCGATATAAGAATCAGGGCAACAGAAATTGGGCTTTTCTTTCTATTATGAGCATCAGCGCTTGTGCTATTTCACTATGTTTACAGATTCTTTATGGCTACCATCTAGTAAAGATTGAGGACTGGTCTGCTCTTATGGACACTACTGGTGCTGCGGCGTTTGCCGCTATTATTCTTCTCACTGTTACTATCATATTAAATGCAATTACTCTGATTGCATATCGAGACAAAACGTCAAAGTAGGAGGATAGGGTGTTTTTGTTTGCATATAACTTGAAATGAAAAGAAGAACAAATAGATAGAAAGGGAAATTTATAATGAAACAAAACAAATACGATGATGACACCTTTTTTAATAAATATAGTAATATGGATAGGTCGAAAAATGGTCTTGAAGGTGCGGGGGAGTGGCATGAACTGAAAAATATGCTGCCTGACTTCAAAGATAAAAGGGTTTTGGATTTAGGCTGCGGGTTTGGATGGCATTGTCGCTATGCTGTAGAGAACGGTGCCAGGTCAGTAATTGGAATTGATATTTCACAAAAAATGTTAAGTGAAGCAAAGAGTAAAACAAAGTGTGGAAATATCGAGTATATCTGTATGCCAATAGAAGACATAGATTTTCCTGAAGAATCCTTTGATGTTGTTATCAGTTCCCTGGCGCTTCACTATATTAAATCCTTTGAGGATGTTTTAGATAGAGTATATAAATGCCTTTCAAGGGGTGGAGATTTTATATTTTCTGTAGAGCATCCCATTTTTACTGCCCAAGGCCCTCAGGATTGGTATTATGATGATAAGGGCAATATTCTGCATTGGCCAGTTGACCATTATTTCACAGAAGGCATTCGCAATGCTAAATTTCTAGGTGAGGAAGTTATTAAATATCATCGGACACTTACTACATACTTAAACAGTCTCATAAAAATAGGCTTTGAAATAACAGGTGTTGTCGAACCAAAGCCTGCAGAAAATATGCTCAACACAGTACCTGGGATGCGGGATGAACTGCGCCGGCCGATGATGCTGCTTGTGTCAGCAAGAAAGAAGTTATATTAGAACAAAATGAAGGCGGAGGTGGAGTGCTGCGATGGTAGAAAATATTTTGAATCAAATCACCAGAGAATTGGAAGGCATACCAGGCATTATAGGTATAGTTTTAGGAGGCTCAAGAGCAAGAGGTACCAATCATGAAAAGTCCGACATAGATATCGGAATATACTATGACGAAACAGAGGGCTTTGATATCAGAGAATTAGGCAAGGTTGCTTCAAAACTAGATGATGAGCATAGAGAAAATTTAATTACACAAATAGGTGGATGGGGACCTTGGGTAAATGCGGGCGGATGGCTTGTTGTTAAAGGATATCATGTAGACTTTATATTACGTGACATAAAAAGGGTGTCTCAGGTTATTGATGATTGTTTGTCAGGAAAAGTATCTGCTCATTACCAAACAGGTCATCCCCATGCTTATCTTAATGTAATGTATATGGGCGAAGTTTCTGTTTGCAAAATACTTGTTGACCCTATGGGTAAAATTTCAGAGTTTAAATCCAGAACCAAGCCATATCCTCAAACTTTAAAAGATGCAATAGTTCAATATTTTATGTTTGAGGCCTCCTTTTCCTTAATGTTTGCTGAGGATAATGTCGATAAGGATGATATTTATTATGTATGTGGACATTGTTTCAGAAGTATTTCCTGCTTAAATCAAGTTTTATTTGCTTTGAATGAAGAATACTGCATTAATGAGAAAAAAGCGGTCAGGATGATTGATGGCTTTTTTATAAAGCCCAGGGATTATAAAAATAGAATAGATAAGATTATTACATTACTTTCCGCTGATAGAGATACTACAAGAGAAGGGATAAATATGCTTAAGGAACTTATTTCTGAAACAGAAATCCTTCTTGTTAAGTAATAAAATCATTTTGTATAGAACTTATATTACGAACTACAAGCGAGAAATTAAGAAGGAGAAACCTATAATGAAAGCAGAGATTAACCTTATTACAATTTGGACAGACGAAATTGACAGGATGAGAAATTTTTATAATCAAGTCCTTGGATTTAGAATTAAAAATGACCTTGGCAATTATGTTGAATTAGAAAATAATGGAGTAAGATTTGCTATATGTATGAGAAATGTTATGTATTCATATAGTGATGAGTATAGGAAAAAAGTAGTTGGTCAGGCTTTTGAATTGGCTTTTCCATGTGAAAATCCTGATGAAGTAGATGAAGCATTTGAAAAGTTGGTTACGATGGGAGCAACTCCTGTTCATCAACCTCAAAATATGCCCTGGAATCAAAGAACAGCATTATTTGCAGACCCAGATGGCAATATACATGAAATTTTTTCAGAGATTATTTAGGTCAAAACTTTCTATAGAAATATGGTTACTACTCAGGCATTCCCATTGAAGTCGCCCTGTGCTAATATGTAACCATGATCATTGACCTTCATATTATTAAAAAAGAGTAACTTTAATAAAGGGATATCGCCGATATCCCTCACTTCTAAC
>NZ_RXHQ01000055.1 GCF_004138105.1 Xylanivirga thermophila
CATAGAAGATGTCATCCTTTCGTTAAGTTATTTGTTTATTCGACTAATATTTTAACAGGATGGCATCTTCTTTTCAATTCTATTGGTAATTTATTACTCTAAATCCCTACGGTAATTTTACGCTAACCCCATAGATCCATTAAAACCACTCTCGCCTTTTGCTTATCATACGCCATATTGACGGGATCTTCCTACATCTAAAAGGTACAATCAAGGCCTGAATTATTCAATGCTAAAAAACCTGAAGATTAGTCAAAACCAAATCTTTTTATAGAACATTATTTTCAAAAATAGGCTCTGTCAATCTTTACAATGATCAACAAAGCCTAAATATACCAAACTATGGCAATAGACTAAATTTCTCTTCTAGTAGTTCCTCTGAGTTAGGTCCCACATACGCCATGAACTCACCTGGTTCTGACTCAAACGACATATCCTGTGTATGAAATCTAAGCATGGGCTCATCTATGGTGAATCTAACTTTAATCTCTTCACCAAGTCTTAAGAATATCTTTTTAAAACCCCTTAGTTCCTTTACAGGCCTTTCACACTACCACTTATATCTCTTATATACAGTTGGACAACTTCATATCCTGCCCTATCGCCTATATTTATTCTCACTAAATCATGCATTAAAAGCCCTAAAAAACTGCTACTATTTCAACTAGCACTCATATCCCCTTTCACGTTCCAACTCAGTTCTAAACTCAGCAAAAGTAATGCCTTCACATTTTTTAAACTGTCTATAGAAATATTCTGAATGCTTATACCCTACTTTCTCTATGATTTCATATATTTTGAAATCGCCTGTCATATATAACTGTTTTGCCTTTTCAATACGCTTTTTATTTATATAACTCGAAAAAGATACACCTGTATTATCTTTAAAAAGCTGCCCCAAATAGGCATAGTTCACATAGAAATCATCTGCTATTTGGGATAACTTAATATCATTACAATAATTATCATCTACATATTCTACCACACGATCTATTAGACTTTTAGAACTTTGGGATCTCAATTCCATAATATATGAATGTATTTTTCTGCTCATTTCAATAATCCAATCACCTAGCATGTCTACATTGTTACATATATTATCAATTGTATCTAATATATTATACCCAAAAATTTCATTGGCACTTCCGTTATATTTCTCTATTAATACTGAGAGGTCCCATGCAATGCTAATTAACATAGACTTTATAATATCCTTTGTTATCCTATTAGATACAATATTTTTAATAAGATCATCTATTTGGTTCTGTATAGACTCTTCATCCATTCTCTCAACTGCCCTTAGGAAAAGATCCTTATCCCATTTTAAATTCCACAATTCTTCACCCCTATCAGCAAACTCATAATATGAGATAACCTTTTTGCGTCCATCGAAAATTCCGCCTTCTAACAATTGCAGGGCCTCTCTTCTGGAAATTTTAATATCGGAAAGTTTTGTCTTATACATCCCATATCCAATAGTCACACTAATCCCCAAGTCTCTTTTAATAATTGAACTTATAGTTTCAAGTTTTGTATGCAAGGAATTTATATCACCATCATATGAAGATTGATCAAGTATCAATATACCAAACATACCGTTAATTTCTTCATAGACATGTCCAAGCCTATGCTGCCGAGCAAACTCTTCTATAATATCCCTTACATTGTGCTTAAGTGGCTTAGCATTTATATTATCTTCTACCATATAGTAAAAGTCATCTATCCTTATCATGACTACATTATATAAGCAATTAGATAGATCAATACCGTATTTCTCAAGTTCTTCCTTCCTTTGCTCAACATCCACATAGCCACTGACAAATTCATATAACAATCTATCCCTGAGTATTTTCTTTTTCATTTTTTCTTCTTGCTCTAGCTCTAATTTTCTATCTAGTTCATGCCGTATACAGAGTAGCTGCTCTACCAATTCATTTGGCATAACGGGTTTTAAAAGATATGCTTTGACATTGTATTCTATTGCCTTTCTGGCATACTCAAAATCATTATAGCCACTTATTATTATTATCTCGATGGATTCATTATATTGCTTTATCTGCCTACATAACTCTATACCATCCATAGCTGGCATTCTCACATCAGTAATTACAAGGTCAATTCCATCGTTTTTTATTTTTCCCAGTGCCTCTCTTCCATTGCCCGCAATGTCTATTATATTAAAACCATAATCATTCCAATCAATTATCTTACACATTCCTTCGCAGATTATTGGTTCATCGTCTACAATTAGTACATTATACATAGCTATCTTCTCCTCCAGCCATTTGCATAGGAATTCTAATAACAACTTTTGTGCCTACACCTTCTAAACTATCTATTTCGATTCCATATTCTCTACCATAGTATAACACTAACCGTTTGTTGATATTACTGAGCCCTATACTCTTACGTTCTTTGGAGTTTATTATACTATCTTCTGCATTTTTTATACTCGATTGAATGCCCTTTAGCCTACTGGATTCTATCCCCAATCCATTATCCTCAACAACTATCTCCAGATTATCATTAAAAGCCTTAGCAGTTATCCTTAAAAAGCCTACACCTTCCTTGAGCTCCAAGCCGTGATAAATTGAATTCTCCACAACAGGCTGTAGTGTAAATTTAGGAATTGGTACGTTGTAAAAGGTATCCTTCACATCTATTTCATATTGTAATTTATCCTTATACCTAAACTTCTGTACCCTTAGATAATTTAAGACAAGGTTTAATTCATTCTCAAGAGTGGACAGATCCCTATCCCTGTCCCATTCTATACTCCTCCTCAATATATTTGCAAAGCTTCTCACTACCTCACATGTCTCAAAATCTCCTTTGGTGAGTAAATTCATGCTAATAGATTCCATAGTATTGAATAAAAAATGGGGATTAATTTGACTTTGTAATGCATTTATCTCTGCTGTTCGTTTCTCCAGCTCTAAATCTTTGAGTTTGAGTTCTGAAATATATACTTCTGATATCAACTTGTCTATTCTCTCCAACATCTGCTTAAAACTACGTGACAGCTCTCCGATCTCGTCATTCTCGTTATAGGGCTCAAATGTATCCACTTCAAAATCGTCTTCCTCTGTTACCCTATTCATGGAATTTGTGAGTGTTCGCAATCTACTTGTCATCTTATAAGAAAAGACGAATAAAAATACAACTGTTACACCTATTATTATCAGGCATATAATTATGCTATGCATCACAGTTTTATTGATATCCTCCATTATGACATCGGGGGAGATAACTGATATTAATCTCCAACCATTCAAACCTTTTCGCATCTGCAACTCCTTTTCTAATTTTATGCAGACACCAGCGCCAGGGATAAAATGCTTCTCTTTATATTCCGGACAATCAATATCAAGTACATCTCCAATATGGTATACCTCGTTCAAACTATCATCTGTTGCTAGGGTAAAAATACGGTCATTATCATCAAGTAGATAGACCTTTTTATTCATACCCTCCTCCCTCATAAGATTGTCAATTTCCTTTAGGGAAATCTCCATTTTGAGTACAATATCTTCCTTGCTACTAAATGATGAATGGAGCGTTCTAGATACAGAAAACACCCTATTACCCACATTGTCAACATAAGGTATAGAAATGACATTAGACCCCCTTGCCTCAATCGCATTCCTATACCAATCCTGCTTAGCTACATTCTCATCTACATAAAATATCATATCTCTATCTTCAACTATTGTATCATTGGTGGTAAAAAACGATATCTTCACCGAAGTAGGCATACTCAACTGTAGCCTCCCAGTGGACTTTGAAATATTATCTGCATAAAAGCTCAAATAATCTGATTTGTTTTTGTATTTTCTACTCAACATATCTATAAGATTAGACTCTGTAAAGATGTCATCAGATATTTTAAAATACTTTCTAAACTCATTTGATATATTGGTATCCATCTGTTTTAAAGTTATCTTATTGATATGATTTATATAATCCAGAATAATACTCTTGGTGTTCCATATTAAAAAGCTACCGATCATAAGTACAGGTATTATAACTACAATCAGATATGATATAAGCAGCTTTCTATGCATTTTCATATTCTTTATATTTAGAAAGATCCCCATACTCTCAGTCACCCTCCCTAAATTTTTGTCAAATCTCCTCTCTCTACCTATTTTAATATATAATTCTCTAATATATAATTTTATCTTTAATAATTTATTACTGTTAGCTGACTCATTAGCGATTTTCATTATTTATTCTATCACGTAGCCATGTAATGTTTTAAGCTCTACGTATTTTCTACCCATTGTAAATTCTCTCTTAATCATATTATACAAAAAGCAAAGAGAAGTTTATATAAGTAATATTTGGATTTATTATTGGTTGTCTATACATATTTAACCACAAAACGCAACCTTATCAAAGGTCGCGTCTTATGCTCTACATCTGGATTTTTCTTCCCACTTTATTTGGATAATCTGCAAATATATTCTTGCTTTTATATAGTATAAAACTTAAAATAAATCTAGATAGCTGATCTATGGCTATTATAATCCATATTGTAACTATTGTAGTATCAAATACATAGGTCAGTATTAATGATAATGGTATTCTAATACCCCAAAGTCCAATCCCTGCTACTAGCATCGGAAGCCTTGTATAGCCTGCTGCCTTTAAAGCGCCATTAAAGACCCTAGATAAATTTTGTGGAATTTGAATAAAGCCCATTAACCTGACATAGATTGCTCCTAATTCAATAACATCTTTTTCATCTGTCAAGAGCCGCATTACCTGTTTGGGAAATAATATCAATAGTAGACTACCTATGCTCATTATAATGAGTGCACCCTTTGTAATTTCATCTACATAGCTTTTCCCCAACTTTCTATTATTTGCTCCGAGGGCCTGACCCACAAAAGTTGTTGCAGCAACTCCAAATCCAAGCGAGGGCATCTCAGAAAGAGATTCAGCCTGAAGTCCCAATTGGTGGGCAGCAAAAGGAACCTCGCCGAAAGACAGCACTACTTTAGTTAATATTATAGCTGAAAATTGCCAAAAGAGATCTTCAAAGGCTGAAGGTGTACCTATTTTGCATATCCTACCTATCTCCACCATATCAAATTTAAAAAAATCTTTATTTCTCATAGTATATAGTATCCCATCTCTATTGAATAATACATATAGATTTAACGCCGCCGATGCCCCCTGGGCTAAAACTAAAGCTATTGCTGCACCTTTTATACCCATCTCATTAAAACCCATATGGCCAAATATGAGAATATATCCACATATTATATTGACCACATTCATTACAAACGAAATAATCATGGGAATCTTGGCATCACCTAACCCCTGCATTATACCTACAGTGATAAGAGATATGCCCTGGAAAACTAGACCTATTGAAACTACTCTCAAATAGAACGTTGCCTCCTGCATTACCTCAGCTCCGGGGTTAAATAACTTCAAAAAATTTCCACCTTGAAAGTAAATAAGTATTTGGAGTATAAAGGCCAATACAACGGAAAATAAAATCGATTGCTGTGACACCTTTTTTACTCGCTCCATATCCCTTGCACCATAATATCTGGCCACAAATACGCTAGTCCCTATGGAGAGCCCTTTAAAGATACACCACAATATACCTGTAAGCCTTGAACACAACCCCTGAATAGTTACGGCGGTAACACTGATCCGCCCAATCATGGCCATTGAGACTATTCCTGTAGACATCTGCAGTATATTTTCTATAGTTATGGGTACTATCATGGAATATATTGTCCTGCGAATTCCGCCATCTCTTACATTCATATTTACATCATCCTTATATCTCATTGTTGGCTATTAGTCTACTACTAATAGCCAACAATTTCCTAAGAAATATAAACCTTAAATATAGCATGATATTGCATAAAAAACTGACTAAGCTTTTTCATGCCGACACATATATAGTCCCAAAAGATTACTTGCATTCCCTTACCAACAATTTAAAGCTATATGCCGACATGTCGATCTTCTCACCTGCATTATTACCAGTTAAGAGATCCTTAAGCTCCATGTTATTTAGAAAAATTGTCTTTGTATCATCGGAGTAATTTTGTAGAAATATATAATCCCTCTCACCATCTGTACGCATTTGTGCAGTTACTCCCATGGGTAGATCAGTTTCTAAGCATTTATTCAGATTTAAGCTAGAGATAATACTCCCATAAAAATCATATAAAAACTCATTATTGTTTCTAAAAGCAATATAATATGCCTTCCCTGCCCCATACTCATTAACTGTCAATGCAGGACGTCCAGCATAGAAGTCTGTATCATATACTGCAAGGGGTCGGGCTGTCTCTGCGTGTATGAGATCACAAAAGATCCTAGCTTCATATCTTTCTTGCATACCTGGTAAAAGTTTCGTATTCACATTTACATAATTTACATCCTCATCATATAAGGCATCAATCTCCTCTGACCATACCCCCATTGTTTTGCGCAATGGACCGGGAAATCCTGTCAAGAAACATAGATCATTTTCATCTGCAATGCCACTCCAATATGTGGTCACAAAAGTTCCACCATTTTTTACAAATTTCTCTATCCTCTTCCCCACCCCCTCTCGCACCATATAAAGCATAGGTGCAATTACAAGTTTGTATTTTGAAAAATCCACATCCATACTGATGACATCTATAGGGATTCCACGACTCCAAAATTGTCTGTAGTGACTTTGACAGGTTGTTACTACTCAGGCATTGACATCTTAGGGTAGTAGATTATTGGAAATATCTGATTGATGCAATTTATCCCCAAGATGCATTATAATTATAGCATACATAAATAATGGGTGGTAATTGTAATGAACGA
>NZ_RXHQ01000056.1 GCF_004138105.1 Xylanivirga thermophila
GGGAGGCCGCCCTGGCTGACAAATCATATGGGCGATGCTTGTCGTCAAGAGTGTGACCGGATACAATGCTAATTTATTTATCAGGATGGCTGTATTTTTCTTTTCCCTACAGTAAATTGACGCAATCATCTATGGGAAATGTACGCTCAAATTGATAAATTTTGTGATATAATGGAGATTGGGAAGGCAACAAATGTCGAAGATTGTACATGGTGCAGATATAAGGCGATATGATCAGTTAAGGATATAACAAAATCTGAAAAGGGTTATCCACTGTTTCGACCTGGGTAATCCTTTAAGAGATCATAGTTAACATAGTATCATCCGCTATTTAAGGTGGGATAGGGGATAAGGCGGGAGCTATGCCTTTTTATATAAAAAATGTTGGGGTGAATATATGCTTACTAAATATTTTAAGGATGTATTGGATAATTATCTTGATAGCACAAGTGTTGGAAGATTTAATAAAAACCATGAAATGTTTAAACTAATAAATTATACTACAACAGATGCTGTAAATGAAATAGCAAAGGAATTCAACTTATTGGCAAAAGGATCTTGTGGAGCAGGAGTATGAACGAAATACCCATGGGTTGCAATATATAATGATAAAATAACTACAACAATTCAAAGAGGAGTCTATATCGTCTACCTATTTTCCCAAGATATGAATAGGGTATATTTAACTTTAAATCAAGGATGTACTAATTTAAAAAAGGAACTAGGTACCAAGGTCGCAAGAAAAAGTATGATTAAAACAAGGGAAGACATAAGGACTATAATAAAAAATTATCGCTTTAATACGGATAATGATCTTGCAATAGGAAATTTAGATTACGAAATTGGTTCAATTTTTTATAAGGAATACCAGAAAGATAAATTCCCTTCAGAAGAAGAATTCCTTCGAATGAACTGATCTGATAATATTGGTTAGTTTTTATTGTAAAAGAGATGGAATTGGTGAAGTCTGTAGAAAATTACGTATACAAGAAAGAAGTCGATTAGTCACTATTACATAAGGACTTTACTTTGTCTGTTGATAATCAAGTTGTTTTTAGCCGCAAAATGGGTAGATTTTTACGTAGCGGAGAATCAAAAAATATAATATTGTTGCAGATGATACATCTGCTTTAAAAAGCATTATTAATAATAAAAATGAACAAATTTTAGAATCGGGTATTCGGCTTATAATAGATGATATTAAAGCTGCTGCTGATCGGGGGAGTAGGATACGGATTCTAACAGGGAAGTATCTAAATATTACCCAGCCTTCAGCCCTCTATATCATAAAGGATACGCTAGGTGACAATGTAGATTTGCGTCTTTATAATGTATATGATAGATCATTTCATCCAAAGGGATATATATGTGATTATGGTCACGATGGATGCATATTTGTAGGTTCTTCCAATATATCCTTATCAGCCCTTACCTATGGTATAGAATGGAATTATAAAATACATAAAAACGAGAAAATAGAGAATTACAATTGTTTTACACAAGAATTTGAAAGACTTTTCAATACCCAAGCAGATATATTAGATGATAAAGCCCTTTCTCAGTTCAGCAAGGAATGGAAAAAACCCAAACTCTATGATGAAATATTGGGTGATCAAAAACTTCATGAAGTAAATGAAAATGTAATAGTATATCCAAGGCCTATAGGTGCACAGATAGAGACCCTTTATAATCTAAAAAAAGCCCGGATGGAAGGGCTTGACAAGGGACTGGAAGTCGCTGCAACAGGGGAACGTGTCATAATAGTGATGGATGCAATATGTGTTATAAAATCAAGGGATTCAGGAACTTTAACCAAATATAAGTCATGCATTGCTTAGAGTAATTAGGATCTAATTGCTGTAAGCAGTGCATGAGAAGTGGAGATTTTAGTTCTTTAATAATTCATAATTATTTAGTATACTTATATTAAAATCATTGTTAGTTACGCATAAGTATTATATTATGCAAAAAAAGGGGGAATTAAATTGAATATACCCGGATTATTATTAATTGCCGTAGGCATAATTTTTCTAATTTATTCTGTTATATACAAAAACAAAATAACTATTAATAGAAGTGATAAATTTATTATAGTAGATAAACAAAAACTCTTAACTCTTCAGTTGTGTTGTTCAATTTTCAATTCAGTATGTATGATTATTTTGGGAGTTATAATAGTTATATATAATTTATCCGGTTTATATGTATTAGTATATGGGTTCATATTTATATTTATAAATTATATGATAATACCAATAGGTATAAATAAAGAATATATAAAGTACAAATAAAAATATTATATTAGTGTTAGTTCACATTCTTCTTATTATGCGACTTAGTTTAATAAAATAAAGCAATTTACAAGCATCTCATAAGAGGTGCTTTTTCATGCCCATTTCAAAGAAGATAATCATATTAATATATTTTCAAGATTATAAAAGTGGTGGTATTTTCCACTATCTTATTGATGAGTAGAGGTAGGAAAATTCAAAAAATAGAAAAATGAAATTTAGCGGTTCAGATGTAAAAGTCTGGCCGCTTTTTTATTTCCCCTAGAAAGGAGGTTACCTAGATGGTAAATGATGATGTCAATAACAAAGCTATAAACATTGAGATTAAGGTTGTACAGTATTCTGCAAAAGCCATTTTAAAAGCAATGAAAAAAATTATGGAAGATGCTGCTGAGAAAAGTCAGCCACTTGCAGACTACCTTAATGAAAAACGAAAGACTAACTCTAAAAAGCTTAAGGATATGGTAAAGAAGGGTCAGCTTGAAAATATTGATTTGCAGAAAGGTGAAGTCAAGGAACTTAAAAAACAACTTAACCGATGTGGAGTTAATTTCTCAGTTATGAAGAATAAGGAATCAGGGCTTTACTCTGTATTCTTCCAAGCCAAGGATACCAAGGTTATGGATTTAGCTTTTAAAAAGGCTATAGAAAGATCTGAAAAGAAAGAAAACAAAAGGGAGTCTACAAAAGAAATACTAAATAAATGGATTGAAGAGATAAAACAATATAATTATATATATAAAAATGGTTTTATATATAGTAATACAAGGATAATAGGTGAGTTGATATCTAATTGGAATTTTGATCCACTATTAATAAAACAATTTTTAAGAAAAATAACTGAATATGAAAGTGTAATATATTTTGAAACATTATTATTTATAATATTTCAAAATAATAGAAAGTTATTTAATGATGTAATAAATAAATCAATTTTAGATTATGTAGCTGGAAATAGCTTGAAAATAAAAGAATATTATGAGTCAAAAAATGATTCACTATATAGTTTAGCAGCTATGTATGCGAAATTTGATACAAACAAAAGATATAACTTATTAATGAAAGGATTAAATAATGATATTTTTAGACCAGCTTTTAAAGGTGAAGATTTATTTGATAGGATTTTAATAGAGTCTATAGATACTGCTTATGAAAATTACTGGATAAATAAGTCTGAATTAGAAGAAGCATTTTATTATTCCTTAGAATTATGGGAAAAATTAATTAAATTGGAGTTTGAGGAGAATAATCACTTAGATATATTGTTCGATGTATTTAAAGAATGTAAGTATCCAAGTATGGAAGGATATCCTATATTTAATTATATTCATATACCAACATCAATATTATTGAGTAATAATGAGACAAAAGATAAAATGTTGGAGTTTATTTTTAACAACCCTGGAAGGAATGGGATTTTTAATATGTTAAGAGTTTATTCCTTATTAGGAGAGGTTGAGCTTGGGAAAAAACATCTAAAGTTTTTATTTGAATTCGGTAAAGCATTATTGGATGTTGAAGAAATGAGTATTAAATCAAATGCCAAAATAGAATATACTGATATAATACAATCAAGTAGTAAAGATTGGATAATAAATGAATCAGATAATTATGCTTATTTAAAAAGAAATAAAGAAATAGTAATAAAGTGGAATGATTTTGATGATAGGAAAAAATTTCACGAAGAGTGGGCAACAAAACATATTGATAAGTCTGCATATATGTATGAGTACAAATTGTATAAAGATAATAAGTTGATAAAGGAATTTAATTTAGTCTATGTGGGTGGCTATAGGGCATTACTTCCAATGCCTAAATTAGGAACTAATATTGTGCCAAGAGATGAATATTATTTAAGTCGTATACTTAACAATAATATTGATGAATTAAATAATTACATGATATTATCTGGGTTAATAGTAGAATAAGTTAGCACATTCTCCATGAAAATATATAGAAGAAAAAACATGTAGATATTAATTTTTGGTTCTAAATATAATTTTTCGAATTAGGGTGTATTACAGATCTTATGTTTATTCTAAATTTCTATTTAATTAAGAAAGAGAGTTATAAATTTAATGGACAATATTTTGTATCATACCCTTGACACAATAGGGAGTAGGAAAGACCTATATAGCTGCATTTGATTCAAAAAGCTATGAGCCCATAGGGAAGAAATATTAAATCAGGCAGAGCGTTCATTTAAAAGCGTAAGACCGGATCTAAAAACAGGTTTTTTTACCGGTGAAAAAAAGGATCAGGATGTAGATGCCCTCTTTGCTACCATACAAACCATAGGTCAAGATAGATATTTAAGTGAGGACTATTTTTCTTGTGATGCCTTTGACTATATAGTTATAGATGAATTTCACCATGCTGCTGCCAAGAGCTATTCCGGTATAATAGAGTATTTTACACCTAAGTTTTTGCTAGGGCTTACCGCTACCCCCGAACGAATGGACAACAAGGATGTTTTTGTCCTGTGTGATTATAATATAATATATGAAGCAAGGCTTTATGATGCCATAAATAAGGGATGGCTAGTACCATTTCGATACTATGGCATATACGATGAATTAATAGATTATGAGAAAATTGAATATAGAAATGGAAAATACAATGAAGTGCAGTTGGAACAGGCACTTATGTTAAATGAACGGACTGATTTTATATTAAAGCATTTTAAAAAATATCGAAACAAGCGGGCCATGGGATTTTGTGCTAGTAGAAGACATGCCATTTACATGGCAAAATATTTTTGCGAGCATGGAATAAAGGCATATGCGGTGGTAAGTGGAGAACAGAATAAATACTGCATGGATAGAAGAGAAGCCATAGCTAAGCTTAATAGGCGGGAGATAGAGGTCATATTTGCAGTGGATATATTTAATGAAGGGGTGGACATACCATCATTGGATCTTTTAATGTTTCTTAGACCCACTGAATCATCTACTGTATTTTTACAACAACTGGGGAGAGGTTTGAGAAAAAATCAAGGAAAAGAGTATGTGGTAATACTAGATTTTATAGGGAACTATAAAAAGGCTAATTTTGTACCCTTCCTTTTGAGTGAAAACATGGGAGAACATAATAGTATTGGGGAAAATAGAATTCTTCCTAATGACCATGAGTATCCAGATGGCTGCATAGTGGATTTCGATTTTCAACTTATAGACCTTTTTAAAAAGCAGGCTAGGCAGATGCAGAGTCTAAAATCTATCATATATGAGGAATATGTGAGGATAAGGGATATGTTAGGGCATCGGCCAACCAGACGGGAAATATTCATCTATATGGATGATCATATATATATAAATATGAAGAGAAGGCGTGATACGAATATTTTAATCGATTATTTAAGGTATTTATATGAAATAGATGAATTGATGGATGATGAAAAAATATTTCTAGGTACAAAAGCGCAGGAGTTTTTTAAAATGCTTGAAACTACTGCCATGTCTAGAAGTTATAAAATGCCCCTCTTTCTTGCGTTCTATAATGGCGGAAATATTAAATTTGCGTTGGATGAAGACGATATATATAATGCCTTTAAATCTTTTTATAGCAATGGATCAAATGGAATTGATATGTTGAAGGATAAATCTACTAAAGATTATAAAGCATGGGGCAAAGATAAATATATCCGGCTTTCACGTAGAAATCCTCAAAAGTTTTTAATTAGGACTCATTCGGAGTTTTTCTATGAGGCGGGAGGACTTTTTGGTTTAACCGATGAGCTAAAGAAATTTAAAGATAATAGGATTTTTGGAGAGCATTTCATAGATATAATACAATATAGAACCATAAGATATTATAAGAAAAGGTTTGAAGAAAAGGAGTAGCATTGTGGATAGATGTATTTTGTGTGATATATACAATAAAAATAAAGAAAAGGTAATAGCTGAAAATGAATTGTCTTTTGCCATATATGATAATTTTCCTGTAAATGAAGGTCATACATTGATATTGCCAAAAAGACATTTTGATAATTTTTTTGATGCCACTCAGGAGGAGATTAACCAAATTTATAGCCTTATACATATATGCAAAGAAAATATAGATGAAAAATATAAACCCACAGGTTATAATATAGGTGTTAATGTAGGATATGATGGGGGTCAGACCATCTGGCATGTACATATACATATGATACCTCAATATAAGGGGGATGTAAAAAATCCGCGGGGTGGGATAAGGCGAATAAAACCAGAGCTTGTATATTATGAGGGATAGGGAGGTTACAATGAAGAAAATATATAATAAGCTTGTAAGGGATAATATACCAGAGATTATAAAAAGTTCAGGGAAAAAATGCAATACGAGGTTTTTAGATAAGACCAGCTAATTAAAGTCAAGTAGTTTTATAAAATAATTTTGAAAGTTTCTTGAGGGTCTTCTTGCAGCAGAAAATTAAAAAATGGCATGGCAATGAGACCACCTAAGGAACATTGATTAAAAATA
>NZ_RXHQ01000057.1 GCF_004138105.1 Xylanivirga thermophila
AAGGGAAGTAATGGTAAGTAGAATTGGAAATTTTAAAGTGAATATTAATCAAAAAGTAGGGGTGAAGCTAAAAAGCCGAACCTTGAAATAAAGTAAGATTAAGCTCTTCGAGTTTTCGAGAGCCTACAATATGTAAATAAGAGGTGAAATAATGTTTGAAAACCTTATTGAAGAAATCAAAAAATGGGCAATAAATGAGCCCTTTGCCGAAGCAATTATTTTAGTAGGTTCTTATGCAAGGGGCACACAAAAGGCAGATTCAGATATTGATTTAGTTATTTTAACTTCTAATAAGCAACACTATATTGATAATACTCAAATATTCAGTGCCTTTGGGTTGATTAATAGGTCGGATATTGAATTTTATGGTGAGTGTACTTCGATTCGCATTTGGTATAAGAGTGGCTTAGAAGTAGAGTTCGGAATGGTACCTTTATCATGGATTGATTTACCTTTAGATTTCGAAACAGAGCGAGTTTTGTCTTATGGGTATAAAATATTGGTTGATAAAAAAAGAATATTCACTCCAATTACATCTATAATACCTGAGCACCCCTAATAAGCATATTTAGAATTTGTTTTACTTCACAATATTTACATTATATTCAACAGGAATAGTTAAGGAAAAAGAATTATTTATATTGACGTACTCTATGCTATCTATAAACTAGAATATATATTAAAAAAGCTTTTGTAGATAGGTGCATAATTTACCAATAATGGAACCTTTTAGTGTTAATAGAATATTGCCGTGATGCAATTTTTTAAAGATGGTGTTGTCTTATTCATAACATGATATAATAAATCATGTTATGAATAAGACAGTAGAAAATTTCTCCTGTCTAAACAAGGAGGTAAAAATTTATGAAAAAACAAGTACATTTTGCAAAAATTTTAGCACTATTATCAATTCCTTTAGTAGCTTTTATTTTATGGTATATATTTTTACCAGCATTCAATTTACATTCTTTTGGATTTTGGATTTATCTTTTAGTTAATTTAATATATATCGTAACTATTTTAATTACATTTAACAAAAAGTATTACAAGCTTTACATGATACCAGCAATTCTTATGGCCTTATTTATTGTATTAAAAATATTTTCTGCAACAATATTTCATTCAACAAGATATGCAAATTTAATTGAAAAAGAAAATAGTTCTTTTGAAGAAGATATTAAAGAGGCTTCATTTGAGCAAGTTCCTACAGTTGATAGAGATACAGCGCAAAGATTAGGTAGTAGAAAAATGGGGAAAATGTTAGAATTAGTTTCTCAATACAATGTATCCGATGCCTATACTCAAATCAATTTTGATGATAAACCAGTAAGAGTTACTCCGCTCGAATACAATGGGTTCTTAAAGTGGATAAGTAATAGAAATAAAGGAATACCCAACTATATAATAGTAGATATGATAGATGGTAAAGTAGAGTTGAAGAAACTGGAAAACAACATTAAATATTCTAAATCAGATAAATTCTCAAGGGATATTTATCGACATTTGAGAAAAAATTATCCTACAGATATGTTTTTTGAAATAAGTTTTGAAATAGATGAGGAAGGAATTCCTTATTGGGTTGCACCAGTATACCATAATACAATTGGTTGGTTTGGAGGATCAGATGTAAAAGAAGTAATATTAACCAATGCAGCAAATGGAGAAACTACAAAATATAATATAAAAGATGTGCCGAAATGGGTGGATAGAATTTATGATGCAGATGAAATAATTAAACAACTTAATTGGAATGGCGGACTTCAATTAGGATTTTTAAATTCATTGTTTGCTCAAAAAGGTGTATTACGAACAACAGAAGGGTATAATTATCTAGCTATAGATGATGATGTTTACCTATATACAGGTATGACCTCCGTAGGAGCTGATGAATCTAATGTCGGCTTTGTACTTGTAAACTTAAGAACAAAAGATACTAAATTCTATAAAATGTCATCGGCAGAAGAATTTTCAGCTATGGAAAGTGCCGAAGGAGCAGTACAAGAAAAAGGATATAAATCAACATTCCCAATATTATTAAATATAGATAATAAACCAACCTATTTTATGTCTTTAAAAGATGAAGCTGGATTGGTTAAAATGTATGCATTAGTTGATGCTCAAAATTATCAAAGAGTATCAATCGGTACAACAGTAAGCAATGTTGTTAGTACACATATTGGAAGGGATATATCAAATATAAAAGCAGAAGAAGATGCCAAATCAGCAGAACTTCTAAATACAAAAGGTAAAATAATAAGCATTCAATCCGTTGTTATTGATGGTAATACCCATTATTATTTCATATTGGATAATAGCAACAAGATATATATAGCTAATATTAAAATATCAGAAAAGTTACCATTTATAGAAGTTAATGATGAGGTTAATATAGAATATTATGAAAAGAATACTCTAAATCAAGTAATGAAACTAGAAATTGTAAAATAAAGCAAAATGATATTATGAACATAGGGGAAATTCGATGTTATGCTATAATTCAGGCATATAAGTCCTATTTGCAAGCAACTGTAATATTAAAGCTTTTTTATTTAATATAGGGATAAAAGAGATAATAAATTTTAAATATGGGCTTTATTATATTGATTGTAAAAAAGAGTAGACATGCTATAATCAAGTATATTATTATTTTGTCTTTGAATGGAGGTGACTATAAATATGGCCGAAAAGCTCGTTTTGATATCCGAATGGATAGAGGTTGCACTTGCTATTGTTGTAGTGGCGGGAGTAATATTGGATTCTAAGAATCTTGTTGTCTATATAAAGCAGATTGTATTATCAAGGGGTGGAGATGTTACCTATGAGCTGTTTAATCATTTTTTGTCATATATATTATTGCTAGTCATGGGTTTGGAATTGGCACAGATGCTAATTAGGCGTACTCCTGAAAGTATTGCTCAAGTTATGCTTTATGCAATTGCACGTAAGACGCTTATACATAGTAACAAAATGTCTGAAGTGTTAATTGGGGTAGTTGCCTTTGGAATAATATTTGTGTTATTAAGGTTTATATAAAAACAACTGAGCATTTGTGAGGCTACTGAAAAAGCTCTTGTTAAACGACAATTAATGAAAAGCTAATAAAGGCACTAAAGGCGTTGGTTCATCTATACTTTTAGTGCCTTTATGCGATATAAATAATAAAAAATATTTTAGGTGATGATCCTTGCAATCTAGCATCTAATAAGTTAGTGGATAGAAACTTTTCTAAAACAATGGATAATACTTTAAACTAAATGGGGCTTTGTGGTTGGGCAAATAAAAAATTTAGCTTATTATATTTTTACAGCCTTTTCTTTTAGTTTAAATATTTCTTTTTCATTTTCTACTTCTTTATGAAGTACAAAATATAAAGTATCTTTAATATCTGTTATACCTTGTCGGGTTTCAGTTCTAAATTCAGTCAAATCAGCAGTTTGTTCATATACAGAGTCTAATTTGTTTTCAATTCTTCCTTGGCCAGCTTCTACATGATCTAATCTACTATCCATGCTATCAAATCTTTTGTCCATGCCATCTAATCTACTATCCATGCTATCAAATTTTTTGTCCATGCCATCTAATCTACTATCCATGCTATCAAATTTTTTGTCCATGCCATCTAATCTACTATCCATGCTATCAAATCTTTTGTCCATGCTATCAAATCTACCGTCTATGCCATCTAATCTGCTATCTATGCCATTTAATCTGCTATTTATTTGATCTAATATATTTAGAATTTTTTCTTCATTGTTCATTTTTTTCCCCCCTTTTTCTTTTGATTATGAAATTTTACCTAATAAATAGAAATTTTCATTTTAACTTCTTGTTATAGATATTATACCTTAAAATTGCCAATGTTAAAACACGTATTCATAAAATAATTTATAAATAAAGTTGCTGAATTTAGCTTAATCTCAAATATAGGATTTATCCGAATGAATAGAGGTTGCACTTGCTATTGTTGTAGTGGCGGGAGTAATATTGGATTCTAAGAATCTTGTTGTCTATATAAAGCAGATTGTATTATCAAAGGGTGGAGATGTTACCTATGAGCTGTTTAATCATTTTTTGTCATATATATTATTGCTAGTCATGGGTTTGGAATTGGCACAGATGCTAATTAGGCGTACTCATGAAAGTATTGCTCAAGTTATGCTTTATGCAATTGCACGTAAGACGCTTATACATAGTAACAAAATGTCTGAAGTGTTAATTGGGGTAGTTGCCTTTGAAATAATATTTGTGTTATTAAGGTTTATATAAAAAACAACTGGGCATTTGCCCAGTTGTTTTTTTATTCATTTTCAGCTTTTTGCTCAACGATAACTTCTTCTGTATTACCAGCTTTAGCATTCTTTAGAGCAGCTTTTGCTAATTCTTTAAAATCATCAACAGAATGGGTTGCACCTGTTACAGTATCAACCTTGTCAACATCTTGCTTTTCTACTAAGTCTTCAGCCAATTTAGGTGAAAACTCTTCAGGAGAAGTACCAGAAGCGTCTTTCATTGTTTTGTTGTACTCATCATCTTCAGATTTTAGTGCGCCTTCTTCGTTTTCGTAGTCGAATTTAGCATCAGAGATTTTACCATCGGTGATAACTACTTCTACAAAACCCTTCCAACCATGATCATCAAAATCTTTAAAAGATGCTTTATAAGTACCATCTTTATATCCGCCATTACCACATCCAGCTAAAACAGCTGTAAGCATAACAGCAACAAGTACAACACTAAGTGATTTTTTCATATTTCTTACCTCCTAAATAAATATAATAATTCTTATAGAATAATATATATTCTATAAGAATGAAAAACAAATTTTGTTAAATCTAAGTTAAAATATAATATTTTGTTTTTTTGCACAGATATTATAATAATACACCTATAATATTATAATAATACACCTATAATATTATGTCAATCCCTTAATAATAATAGATAGCGTCAATTTACTGTAGGGAAAAGAAGAATAGATAACATCCTGGGATATTTTTACTTAAAGTTACAGTTCCCATATATTCAGATGACTGTTTGGTATTATAGTTTTATCTACACCATTAACA
>NZ_RXHQ01000058.1 GCF_004138105.1 Xylanivirga thermophila
GTTCATTACAATTACCACCCATTATTTATGTATGCTATAATTATAATGCATCTTGGGGATAAATTGCATCAATCAGATATTTCCAATAATCTACTACCCTAAGATGTCAATGCCTGAGTAGTAACGAAATATGTATTAAGAGGTTATACATACTTGTGTGGGAGTAATAATTTGGAAAAGCATGAGTTTGGAATAATAGATTCTTTTGAAGAAATCAAATGGTATAGTGACTATGAACCTGAAAAATATAATTGTATTTCTGTTAGTGACGATTTATTTGAAGAATTAATTATAAAGTGTAATGAAGAATTATTGGCAATTAAAACATATTTTCAGGTTACAACCCAGCCAGGTACCGGATTAGATTATTGCGGTGTAACGCTTATTCCTCCAGAATCCCTTAAACAATTTAGAGGGGTTATTATCAAGGCAAATATCCACTATCAATCGCAGGAACTTGAATTGCTTATTGAAAAGGTATCTAGTGCAATTAGTGAAAATAAATACTTAATTCACTATGGAATATAGTATTTTTCATATAAGAATATGAATATGCAGATGAAAAGTGGGAGTATCATGTTTGAATATATAAAATTGCAAAGAACAATGTGTTTTGGGACTTGCCCCGTTTATAGTGTAACAGTGGATAATGAGGGCAATGTAAATTATTATGGAGAATTGTTGATAATAACAGATTAAAGGGAACTCAATACTGGTTCCCTGTTCGTTGCTCAGGGTTTGCGAATAATATCAAAATCACAGATAGTGATAGAATGGGTGTTATAGTCAATGAGCCCATCTTTTTTCATTTTATTGAGTTCACGGGAAAGAGAAGTCCTTTGAATACCTAACCTCTCGGCTAATTCCTTTTTTGTCATATTAAGTTTTATTTCTTTACTTTTTTGAGAGTAGTACTCATAGTTTAAGAATTCAATGATAGATTCCTTTATAGATTTCATGGAGATTGATTTAATTTTGCTTGTCAAGATAGCAGTTTTGTCCGATATGCAAGTTAAGAACTGTATTAAGAAATCCTGGCTAGTCTGACAAAGTTGCAGTACAAAATCTTTATCGATATGTAAAATTTCAGCATCTGATTTTGCCACCACACTCATGGGATAATAAGGATACCTTGAAAACAATAGGTTGCCTCCTATACTGTCTCCGACCTTAAATTCGGTAATAGTTAATACATTTCCCTTTTCATCAATCTTTTGAACAAATACCTGGCCTTTTAAAATAATATCCCAGTAATTGCATTTCTCGCTTTCAAAATGGATAATGCTGCCTTTATTGTATTTAGAGATAATATAATTATGAGTTTTAAAAAGATTAAGCAGTTCTTCAGTAGAAAATCCATCAAATAACTCTGTTAGTCTTAAAATACTTAGATAATTTTTTATATTCATAAATACCACCTTTTTTAAAATTAGGTTGTGTTAAGTAGTATTTGTGTAAAATGCGTCAAATGATTTATTTTCAAGCATTAGAGAGTTATTAAACCTCAGAATTCGTGTACCCCCTAATTTTCATCAAATCCATGCTTGCATCCTCTTAAAAATGCTTTAAAATCTGCTCATAAATTTTTGTCAAGGTCGGGCTGAAAGCCCGTTAATTTCAGCCTTGACAAAAATTCAATTGAGCAGATTAAAATTTTGTCAGAGGATGAAAGTATTTAAATCTTGCGAAGCATTTTTTCATATTTTACTTTACACTATCTAAAATTAGTTACCGTGGTAACTGTATGTTACTGTAATTTATTATAATATAGATTTAAACATAATGAAAGGAGAGTTTTTATGCTGGAGAAAAAATATGTATACAGTCTTACAGATGACAAAATAATTGAAAGGATTGTGGATGATGAGAATATTCACCTAAATCATATGGTTCTTGTAAAAGGAACAAATCTTCCTGAACACTATTCCAATTCCAACGTCTATATGATAATTGTACGGGGAAAAATGACTTTGCAGTTAAATGAACAAGAACCACATCATTACACCAAGGGAGATATTATTAATATACCATACAAAACAAAAATGAATGTCCATAATCAAGACGAAGAAGTATTGGAATTCTTTGTGGTAAAATCACCTAATCCTAAAAACTACAGGGAGAAGGAGTGATGAAAGGTGGATATTTTTACAGCATCATTATGGGGAATAACAGGGGCTGCATTTATTGCATCCCTTATTAAAGATAAGCAAAGAATGTTTTGGGAGAATCCAATCTGTTCATTTCAACCGTTATTTCTGCCTTAGTAGGTAGTATTACATTGATTCCAGCCTTTGTAGCATTTCCTCTGGTAGGTTCTTTTGTAGATGCAGGTGCAAGTATTGTCCCTGCCGTTGCATTCTTAACTACTTTAACGATGGTTGGAATAGTGACATTCCCATTAGAAAAACAAGAGTTTGGTTTGAAATTTGCTACTACCCGTAATGTTCTTAGTTTTGTATTTGCACTTATAATAGCGCTGACGATGGGAGTGATTATGTGAAATGATTGAAATAATTAAAAAGAACAAACTGCTGGCAGCAGTATCTTTGGCATATATTTTTCTATTTATCGCAATGCCCGATAAGGCTTATTTATCTGTCAAAAACAGCATATATTATATTATAGAAATGCTTGAAATTATGCCTGTGATTTTTATACTTACATCAATTATTGAAGCATGGGTTTCTAAAGAAGTAATCATGAATGGATTTGGGGAGAAAGCAGGAATAAAGGGGGGTATATTCTCGTTCTTATTGGGCAGTTTTTCAGCAGGACCTATTTATGCGGCATTCCCAATTTGCAAAATGCTTTTAAAGAAAGGTGCCAGCATCGCAAATGTAGTCATCATATTAAGTGCATGGGCGGTAATAAAAGTACCCATGCTTGCCAATGAAGCAAAATTCTTAGGACCGAATTTTATGGGGCTAAGATGGATATTGACAGTAATATCCATACTGATAATGTCATATCTAATGACTGTATTTGTAAAAAAAGAAGATATTCCTGTTCAGGAAGAGCGTGACCTTGGCAAAGTAACTGGTATTAATATTAAAGAAAAATATTGTATTGGATGTGGACTGTGTGAAAAATTAATGCCTCATTATTTTAAGGTGGTGGATAAGAAAGCAAAATGGAAAGAGTCTAAACTTAATGAGACACAGATAAATGAATTGAAAGCGATAATAGATAAATGTCCTGTTAAGGCCATAGACTTAAAATGATATTCTTACTGTATACCCAAAAAACTTGTGTCATGAATAAAAAGTATTGTTAAGAATCATGGTGAAAATAGGGTAGAAACCTTATGGGAGCCATGATTTTTGTTTAGCATGAGTAGTTTTAAGGAGAGATGGGATAAGGGTATGAGGGGGAGTTTTGACATGTTTTTTTTGGTTACATCAGAGCATATATGTTATATTTATATTAAGATATTTAGATAAATAAAAATTAATGCTTAATGATAATAGAATATTGTTTTACTATTGCAGAATATAGAGAAATGATAAAATAGAAGTGCATAAATACATGTAAAAGGAGCCGTGAGAGTATGAAAATTCTTCAGTTGAAAATAACATTAAAAGACGTAAAGCCTCCTGTCTGGAGAAGGGTATTGGTTAGAGACGATATTACGTTTTATAAACTCCACAGGATAATCCAGCATGCGATGGGATGGTTTGAATCCCACCTTTATGAGTTTAGGCTGGGAGAAATGATTATTGGGGAAAAAGATGATGACTGGGACTTTTACGACAGATATGAAGTTAAAAGTGCAAAAAGAATAAAGTTAAGCAGCATGAACTTTGCACCAAAGGATAAATTCAGATATGTTTACGATTTTGGTGATAATTGGAGACATGACATTGTTGTTGAGAAGGTGCTTGACCCGGAAGAAGGCGTTAAATATCCAGTATGTATCGGTGGTAAAAGAAACTGTCCTCCTGAAGATGTAGGGGGACCGTGGGGATATGAAGATTTCCTTGAAGCAATCCAAGACCCGCAGCATCCAGAGCATGAATCCATGCTTGAATGGGTGGGGGGTTCTTTCGACCCTGAAGAATTCAGCATAGATGAAGTCAATGATATGTTGAAGATGATAAAGTAAAAGCATATATATTTTATCGGACTTTGTATGGAGGAGATAAGGTGATAAAAGAGGGGGAAAAATAATATGTCAGACAACATTAATAAAGTAGTTGTTATTTATAAATCAAAATATGGCAGCGCACAACGCTATGCACAGTGGATTGCAGATGAAGTCAAGGCGGATTTATTTGAAAGGTCTAAAATTACACTAAATGACATACTCAAATATGATACAATTGTTTATGGCGGTTCACTGTATGCTGCTGGTATTTTGGGTATCTCGCTCATAAAAAAGAACTTTGACAAATTAAAAGATAAAAAAGTGATAGTGTTTTCTGTAGGTGCGTCTCCTGCACATCCTGAAGCAATAAACGATATTATAAACAATAATTTTACCGAAGAAATGAAGGGGAAAGTGCATTTCTTCCACTTGCGGGGTGGCTTCAATTATAAGAAGTTAAATCCAATTGATAAGATTTTAATGTATCTTTTAAAGAAGAAAATTGAGCATAAAAAACCTGATGAACTTACTGACGATGAAAAAGGAATGCTTGCATGCTATAAACATCCTGCTGACTGGACAAATAAAAAATCGTTACTACTCAGGCATTGACATCTTAGGGTAGTAGATTATTGGAAATATCTGATTGATGCAATTTATCCCCAAGATGCATTATAATTATAGCATACATAAATAATGGGTGGTAATTGTAATGAAC
>NZ_RXHQ01000059.1 GCF_004138105.1 Xylanivirga thermophila
GGAGGCCGCCCTGGCTGACAAATCATATGGGCGATGCTTGTCGTCAAGAGTGTGACCGGATACAATGCTAATTTATTTATCAGGATGGCTGTATTTTTCTTTTCCCTACAGTAAATTGACGCAATCAGAGGGGATACAAACATTTTTTTTTTGGAAAAAATGTGTTACAATATTGTTAAACTAATTACATTTTTTTTATTGCCATACTATAGATAACAAAAATGTATAATGTATTGACTTAATCCCTAGGTTTATTATAATATGTATAATATAGCCTTAATTGGGGTTTAATTAGCAAAGGAGAGGTCAATGGAACAGGAAGAGACAATGGATCTAAGGGAGTTTTTTCAAGTCATTGGAAAACATGCTGGTATCATAGCACTTATAACCATAACGGCTGTTTTGGTCACTGCACTATTTAGCTTTTTTATTGTAGATGACATATATGAGACATATACAACTCTTATGGTTAGCAAGGTAAGTGAAGATGGTCAAAAGGTAGACATACAGTACAATGATATACTGCTCAATCAAAAGCTTGTTAATACCTACAGCACCATTGCCAGTAGTAACAAGGTAATAGAGCAGGTAATAAAAAATATGGACATCGATGAAAAGCCTGAGGATCTAAAGGAAAAGATCACAGTGACATCCATAAAGGATACTGAGATTATAAAGATCTCCGTTCAGGATAAGGACAAGCAATTTGCTGCAGATCTTGCAAATGGCGTTGCGCAGGTATTCATGGATGCAGTGGTAGAGACAATGAAGATGGACAATGTACAGGTAATAGACATGGCAAAGGTGCCTGACAAGCCGGTAAAGCCTAGACGTATGCTAAATGTGACAATCGCAGCAGTCCTTGGCATAATGATAGGTTTATTGGTAGCATTTATACTGGAGTACCTCGATAATACCATAAAGACGCCTGAAGATGTGGAAAAATATTTAGGCATCCCAGTACTAGGTACCATACCGGATATAAGCGAATGATGTGAGGTGTATCATGCAAAGATCAGATAAACTAATAATAAATGGAAATCCAAGGTCCCCAGTGGCCGAATCATACAAGACGCTGCGTACAAATCTACAGTATCTATCCTTTGACAACTCACTAAATAGCATAATAGTGACTAGCTGCAGCCCCGGTGAAGGTAAGAGTACAACAGCTGCAAACCTTGCAATATCCATAGCTCAGACGGGAAAAAAGGTGCTTTTAATAGATTGCGACCTTAGAAAGCCTGCAATACATAAAACTTTTAACATAGTAAATATGATGGGGCTTACCAATATACTGTCGGAAGGTATCGATTATAGAGAAATAACCAATGATGTAGGGGAAGAAGATCTTAGGATAATAACAAGTGGTCCTAAACCGCCAAATCCTTCAGAGCTTTTAGGCTCGGACAGGATGGAGTTTTTTTTAGATGCTGCTAAAGCAGAATATGACATGGTAATACTAGATACGCCCCCACTACTGCCGGTTACTGATGCATCTGTATTATCTAGGATGGCAGATGGCATCATATTGGTACTAAAGTATGGAGAAACTACTACCGAGGCTGCAACCATTGCAAAGGCACAGCTGGATAAGGTAGGAGCCAGAATACTAGGGGCTATAATAAATGGTATTCCAACAAAGGGAAATAGCTATTATTACAATAACTACTACTATTATTACTACGATGATAATTCAGAAAATAGAAAAAAGCATAAATCAAAGAAAAAGGGAAAATCGTCAAATACCGTTTCCATAAGAGGCAGTGAGTCAAATGTTTGATATGCATTCCCACATACTATGGGATATGGACGATGGTGCAAAGTCCATAGAGCAGTCCATTGCGATGGGCAGCATTGCATTCAATGAAGGTGTACATACAATTGTGGCAACTCCGCATTTTATAGATGTTGAGGACCCACAGCTTTTTTTGGCAAATATAGATAAAAAGATAGGCTTGTTAAAGCCTTCTCTCCATGCACTGGGTATTGATATTGAGATACTCAAGGGGGCTGAGGTATATATGGATCCTGGGATTCTTGAGATGGATATTTTAGATTCTCTAACCCTTGGAAGCAGCCACTATATACTTGTGGAGATGCCGGCGTTTGAGGTACCCATGTTTGCTCGGGATGTTTTTTATCAGCTTCAGCTAAAGGGATTTGTACCTGTAATAGCCCATCCAGAGCGAAACAGCGCGATAATAGACGATCCTAATGTACTATATGACCTTGTGGATGCAGGGTGCTTAACCCAGATAACATCGGGAAGCCTCTATGGTCTTTTTGGCTCCCATGTAAGGACATGCGCAAAAGTACTTGTAACCCATGACATGGTGCATATGATAGGCACCGATGCCCATTCGAAAGGCAGGAGGGGGCCTTATATGAAGAGGGCTAAGGAAGTGCTTATCCAATGGGCGGGAGATGAAAAGGCAGAAGATATACTTTTTAATACACCTGATAGGCTTTTAAAAAATGAAAAAATAAATATTCCTCCACCTAAAAAATATAAAAGGAAAAGATTTTGGTTCTTTAAATGATATAATGGAAAAAGAAACAATTTAAGGGTTTGGAGGGAGGAGTGTGCAGTGGTATGCACTTTTTGTAGAAGCAAATCAGGAGGAAAATCTGCAAAAGTTTATCCGCATAGTGTATTCAGATGACTGCATAAGGACTCTAGTGCCAAAGAGGAGGCTCATAGAGCGAAGGCAGGGTAAAAACTATGAGAGGATATTAAAGGTTTTTCCAGGGTATGTACTGGTAAATACCGATATGGACAACCTTGCTGTGTACTATAGGCTAAAGGAGTCACCAAGGGTGTTGTCCGTACTTAAAACTGATAGTTTTCCAACGCCCATATCGGAGGATGAGATGGATATAATACTCGCCCTTACAAGATATGGGGAGATAATTGACTTTTCTGAGCTCTATAAAGAGGGAGAAAAGATAAGGGTAAAAAAAGGCCCTTTAGAAGGGCTCGAAGGTATTATATTAAAATATGATAATAGAAAAAAACGAGTAAAAGTTGTGATTAAGATTTTAAATCACGAAAAAAAAGTGGACCTGGGGGCCCACATGATAACCAGAGAATTTTAACAAAATCCAAACGAGGTTACCCGGTGTTGCGGCCTGGATAACCTTTAAGGAGGACATAGCCAGCCAAATATATCCGCTGTTGGAGGGGGATATGGCGAAGCTATGTCTTTTTTTAATTCCCTAGCTACTTAGCATTATATGAAAACTTTGCCATAGAGTCCATAGGGCTAGGGTAACATTTTGCATTTTCATTAGATGGAGGAGTGTTACATGGCCACATATTTACCTTTTTTTATGTCTCTATGTATTTCTACTGCAACTATGCCATTTATAATAAAGATAGCTAAAAAATTTAGTATCTACGATAAGCCAGATTTTAAAAGAAAAATTCATAAATCCAGTATCCCCCTTTTAGGAGGAGTAGCAATATATTTAGGGTTTATATCTGCTTTTTTAATGTTTGTTAGAATAGATGCTAGAATAACAGGTTTCATTATTACATCCTTTACAATATTTATTATGGGGCTTTTAGATGACATGTATGATATCCCAGCTAGATTTAAAATGTTAATAGAATTGGGCTGTGCTTTATATATAGCTATTTCAATTGATAGATTGGATATAGGACAATATCTTATAAAGAAGGATGTTTTTATCGCTATATTTGATATTATCATATCTGTTTTATGGATAGTAGGTGTTATAAATGCAATAAATATAGTAGATGGAGTGGATGGTCTGGCGGGAGGACTTAGTGCTATTGTAGCAATAGGGTTTGTAATTATAGGCTTTATTAGTAATAACCAATTGATGGTTGTTTTGGCATTATCGCTTTTAGGTAGTATTATTGGTTTTCTTTTTTATAATAAAAATCCTGCAAGGGTATTTATGGGTGATGCAGGTAGTACTTTTTTAGGCTATATACTAAGCATACTATCTATAATGAGTGTTAATACATCTAATAACAAGGCGTCAATTGTTGCACCAATATTAATACTTGGTGTACCATTATTTGATACAGGTTGTGCTATTCTTAGAAGGTTTTTTAGCAAGAAAGATATATTTTCTGCAGACAATGACCATATACATCATAGATTACTTAATATGGGATACAGCCAAAAAAAGACGGTATATATCATATGTAGTATATCTATTTTATTTGTCGCAGTAGGAGTAATCATATACATAGGGCATTATTTTACAATAGGATTATCATTAATATTATCTCTTATCATACTAGGTATAATAATGAGCTTGTATGAATCACATGTTAAGCAATCTACAGCAAAGCGTGAAGTAGCAACAACTTCTGATAGTACACCGATTGCTAAATAATTTATTTTATATATAGAGGTGAAAATATGAAAGTTCTGGTTTTATCTACTTCAGCTAATACACTTATGAATTTTCGAGGAGATATGATGAAAACGATGTATAGAAACGGGCATGAAGTTATAGCTGTTGCTCCTGAACCAGAAAAAGAGTGGGCAAATAAGCTTAATTCGTTACTACTCAGGCATTGACATCTTAGGGTAGTAGATTATTGGAAATATCTGATTGATGCAATTTATCCCCAAGATGCATTATAATTATAGCATACATAAATAATGGGTGGTAATTGTAATGAA
>NZ_RXHQ01000060.1 GCF_004138105.1 Xylanivirga thermophila
AGCGTAGCGAAGTGCATTTTAGGCTTGACAACTTTGCTAAATGGTAAAATTTAAGATATTTTTCTTAATTATTATAGCGATTGACTTTCTGGAAGAAAAAGGTGCCAATAAAAACTTGACACACACAGCCATTACTTGAAAAAGTTGCATATTTTTGAATACTGTGTTATTATATAAATAATTAGACAAGCACAAATGAACAGACATAAATATACATATAGATTAATAATTTGAGAGTATAACAATTAAATAAAGAAGTTAGATATATTGTGCGCACTTTATATAAAAAATAATAAGGGAAGGAGGACGCATTCTATGAAAAAGACTAATCAAACTATCAATGCTGTTTTATGTGTAATGGTTATTATGTTACTCTCAACTGCTTCAGTATTTGCAGCAAATGGGCAAAGTGTAACAGCACATATAACAGCCTCACAAAGTTCTGCAACTAGTAATGCTATATGGAATTGTCAAAACAAACTAGAGCTTTATGGGAGTAATTACAGTACTTCATCGAATAAGTTATACGTTCAATGCTATGAACAAAGAAATTATGCAGTTGATTTAAGACAAAAACAAATGCTATTGGATAAAGGAGAAAGTCGATCTATTATTTGGACATTGAGCAATTATGATGAAGGTTCTAACAACTATGTAAAGCTTAACCCATATGGAGCACTTTCAAAAGGATGTAATGGTAAGGGCACATTATACGACTGATCATAATTATTTGGCATAAAAATTGGGCAAAAGCATAGGACTCGCTTATATTTTTATATGGGTGAGTCCTATGGTTTGAAAGAAAGCAGGTGTTAAAGTGAAAAAAATAAAAAGTACAGTCAAATATGAACTATTACAAATATTACGCCAAAAAATCTTCTATATTATTTTGCCTATAAGTATGTTTTTTCTTTTTTTCTCAACTCAAAGGGGTCTTGCTGAAATTACTTTATCTGCATATGTGGTACAAACATTAATTTTTGGATTTTTATTCATGGGTTATCAAGTAGGAATCAGAGACAAAAACCATGGATATGATCAGATAATAAAGAAAATGGATAATTCATTCGCAGAGAGTATTGGAAAAATAATTGCCTTATGGATTTATTGTATTATGATAAATTTGGTTCTAATATTGGAAGTTATCATTTTAGGCAAGATATATCAATCACCATCATGGCTTATAGTAGAGAGTATACAATACATATTATTATATTTCTTATTAAGTTCCATGATTTCTGCAACTCTAGGTATGCTAACATCAGCAATTATAACTAGTAAATTAGCTTACTTTGTCTTACTAATAGTGGGGGCAAGTATTGGACCTTTAGGAGTAGGAATTTTTGAGCAAATATGTGCACTGTTAAATATAGATCCTATTTGGTTGAAATCTTTTTTTGTATGGATAAATTTAGGTCAATATAATCCATATGTAGGGATGAACTACCTTTATGGTTTTGAAATAGAAAGCAAAAGATATATGCATCATGTAGTGATATTGTTTGTAATTTTGGCATTATATTTTATAGCAGTTAAATTTAAAAAATATGAAACAGCAAAATTCAAGAAAAGTGCTTCTAAGGCATTGATTATTGTAACATTATTAATCGGGATTAATACAATAATATACTTAAAACCAACATTCGTATATAAATCTGGAACTACTGATAACTACGGAAAAGATGTACAAGATTATTTATACTATACAACAAATACCAAAGAATACAATACAATAGAATACAATACAATAGAATACAATACAATAGATAGTTATAAGATTAAAAAAGTTAAGGGGAAAATTGATTTAAGGAATCATTTTTCGTTTTCGGGAGATATTATTTTAGACATTATGGAACCAACAGATGAAATTGTCATGACTTTGTACCACGGATTTAAAATTGATAATATACTTCTTGATGAAGAAGAATGTGAGTGGGAACAAGAGAGGGATGTATTCACTATTAAATTAGATAGGGAATATGATGAGAATTCTACTATTCAATTGTCAATAGACTATAAAGGAATGAGTTCACAGTATTTTTTTGCTGGAGAAAAAGCAACTCTATTACCCAACTACTATGCATTCCTTCCATACCCTGGGGACAATAATGTGATGGCAATCATAAATGAACATTTAAATGTAATTCCCTTAGTACATAATTCAGATATTGATTATGAAATTGAAGTACTAAGTAAAAGAAAGATATATTCTAATCTTGACAGTGTGGATGAAGATAGTTTTATAGGTACTAGTAACGAAGGATTAATGCTCATAGGAGGGTATGTTAATGAATTTACAAATGATTCACTAAGGATAATTTATACAGATGATGTGAAACTAGAAGAAGCCATAGATTTGACGGAAAGCTTTAATGAGCAACTAGAGATATTATCTAACATATTGGAATTAGAGTTTCAGCCAATAGAGATAGCTTGCTTTGTTCCGATCAAAACTGGGCTCCTTTGCGGGCGTGAAACGCAAACTATGAAAACAGGAAAAATACTATATACTAGTCTAACAACTAACAAATATACCTACCTAGAACAATATATTCTGGAGGAATCTTTGGCTTGTTTAGTTTTATCAAACCCTGAACTCCTTATGTTACAAAATGAGGATAATAAAAGATATTTAGATGTGTTTTTATCATGGTATATGGAGAAATATAACATAATAGATGGGGATATGTTCGTTGATGATGATATTAAAGATATGACATTAGATGAAAAGTGGAATCTAGTAAAAGAATTAAAAGAACTAATAAAAGGAAGGTGAGATAGATGGTTGTTATCCAAATATCAAAACTTACTAAGTATTATGGTAAGAAAAAGGTGCTAGACGAGTTATCTGTAGATATAGAGAGTGGTATATTTGGATTTTTGGGCCCGAATGGGGCAGGTAAAACTACTTTAATGCGCTGTATAGTAGGGCTTTTAGAATATGAAGGTGACATTTATTATAAAGGAGAAGATTTAAATAATACCAAAGGGTTAAATATTGGCTATCTACCCCAAAACTTTTCGCTTTTTCATAATTTAACAGTGAAAGAAGCATTGGAATATGTATTTATCTTGAAAAATGCCAAGGGAAATCAAAATGAAATTATAGAAAAAATTCTAGTAGATGTTCATCTTGAAAAAGAGAAAAATAAAAAGATTAAAAACCTATCAGGTGGGATGTTACGAAGAGTTGGAATCGCCCAAGCACTAATTGGTGATCCAGATCTATTAATAGTAGATGAGCCAACTGCTGGACTAGATCCGAAGGAAAGGGTTAGATTTAGGAATTTATTACAAAAGTTAGCAACTGATGTGGATATTATTATTTCATCTCATATAGTGGAGGATATAGAAATACTCTGTGATTCCATTGCTTTTTTTAATCAAGGATCCATAATACTAAAAGGGGATACTGGTAAGTTGATAGATAGTATGGTAGGGAAAGTTGGAACTATAAAAATAAGACCACAGGAATTAGCTTCCTATGAAAGTAAGTATTTATGCTCTGTCCTTTCAAGTACAAAAGACTATGTAGAATTGAAGGTTGTTGGAGATGATTTACCTAAAGATACAATATTTATGCAGCCTGAATTAGAGGATTTATACTTTTATACTATTGGTGAGCTTAATGAGTAAATTAAGATATGAGATTAAACTTATGGGAGAGGTTTTCTTTGTACCTTTTATAGTACTTATTATGGTGCTGCTTTACTCTTTTTTAGTTAGAAACAATGAATATAATATAGAACTATCATTTTCTGTATTTCAGAATATTATCCCATTATTTGGAGGCTGGTGGTCTATTTTCAGCTTATCTGAATATGTGTGTGAAGAATGTGGTGAGTTATATTATACTTATAATATTTCTAAAAACAGGTTGGGATTGTTTAAAAACTTAATATGTTTTGTAGTGTATATTTTGTTGTCCTTTATAATATTGATACTTTCAATGAAAGTTATTGGATATATTGAATATAAAATGGTATTACAAATAATATTAATGCAAGCCTTATTATACAATTCCATATCTTTTTTAGCTTTAAATATAACAAAAGATACTGGATGGACAATCTTTGTAATTATCTCATTGCTTGTCAGTGTTTATTTTACAGAAGGAAATATTTTAGGTAGGTTGAATTATTATATACCAAATTACATGGCATTAGATAAAGAGGTTGTTTTGTCTATTAGCGTTAAAATCATATTAATCAGTATTATATTATATGGAATAGGGTCTTCATTATTTAAAAGAAAAGCATAGATAATATCATTAAAGTATGATGATTGTTGTATTGATGCATATTGGTGAATTTAGATAATTGCTTTATTTTACATTGTATCATCTTTTTTTAAAAGTTAGCGTAAAATTAACGTAGGGATTTAGATACAAAAATCCAATAGAATCCAAAAGAAGATCCCATCCTGTGTTAGTGTATAATTTTCATGGGCATCGGGCATTAAATTCCAAAAAGAGGAAGACCCCACTAAGGGGTCTTCCATATGCATAGTCAATCCTATATAATGTAATCAACACCGAAAAACATTAAGGAGT
>NZ_RXHQ01000061.1 GCF_004138105.1 Xylanivirga thermophila
CCCTTACAAAGGTTTTTACCTTTTTTTCGATTTTCCTTACCCCAAACTCGTTAAAATGTTGTATACTATTGTACATAGAAGATGTCATCCTTTCGTTAGTTGTTTATTATAGTGAATAATATATTAATAGGATGTCATCTTCTTTTCAATTCTTATGGTAATTTATTACTCTAATTCCCTACGGTAACTTTACACTAACTTTTTGTCACTATAGAAACGAACAAATTACCAACTACGGGAGCTCCCGCCTCCGCCTCCAGAACCGCCTCCGCCGGAGTTACCGCCCCAGCTTCCGCCGCCTCCACCACTCCAGCCACTTCCTCCACCTCTTGGACCACCACGACCGGAAAAAAACAGGTACATAAGAAATCTGAATAATGCTCCTCCTAAAAAAGCCCTATCCAATAATAAAACAATCACTACAAATAGTAATATATAGCCTCCATTTCCATCTACTTCTCCATCCAGCGAAGGAGCAGGTTGTGGAGATATATCATCTATTTCTTCAGGCTCAATATCATATTCTTTATATATTTCCATTAGTACAGACCTGTAACCCTCTAGTATACCACTTGAATAATCTCCAGACTTAAAATAAGGCAACATATATTCATCCTGGATCCTTCCGGTCTTACCGTCAGTTAATGCACCCTCCAGTCCATACCCTACCTCTATACGTGATTTTCTGTCACCTGCAACCAAGAGTATAAGCACTCCATTATCCTCATCCTTTTGCCCTATACCCCAACTGCGAAGCACATCAATGGAGAAATCTTCAAGAGGCTCATCATTTAGGCTGTCTATGGTTAAAACTACTATCTGGGCACCGGTTTGTCGTTCCAGATCCATGCTATGGTTTAATATATATTCTTCTGTATCGCTATCCAAAACATCTGCATAGTCATTTATATAAAACTCCTTTGTAGGAGATGGAATGGCGTTTTCCGATGCCATAGCAATACAAGATACAGGCAAAATCGATATGGCAATTAGTAATACAACCAATAGGCTTTTCTTCATTATAGATGCCCCTTACTTGCCAAAATCTACTTTAGGCACATCTTTTGCACCTTCCTGTGCCTTAAAATATTCAACCTTTTCAAATCCAAACATTTTAGCCAGTATATTTCCTGGGAAACGTCTTATGGCAGTATTATAATTTTTTGCAGCATCATTATAGTCCCGTCTTGCAATTGATATTCTATTTTCAGTATTTTCAAGATTATCAGATAACTGCCTGAAGTTTGCATCAGATTTTAACTCAGGGTAATTTTCCACTACCACTAGCAATCTTGATAATGCATTGGTAAGTTCTGCATCACCCTCTGCCTTCTCTTCCAATGTAGAAGCACCTGAGAGCTTTGTCCGTGCATCAGTTACATTCTTTAGTACTTCCTTTTCCTGAGCCGCAAATCCCTTTACCGTTTCCACCAAGTTGGGTATCAAATCATTTCTACGTTGAAGCTGATTGTCTACCTGACTTAATTTGTTTTCAACATCCTCGTTTAAATTTACCAGTCTGTTATATCCGCTTATTATGTTGATAACAAGTATTAAAACTATTATACCAATTACTATCCATTTAGTTTTATTTCTTTCCATATCTATCTCCTTCCTAACTGCTAGTAAATGCTGTTTTATCCTCTTTTGTAAACCAAATCTATCGCTTTTTAACTGTATCAACAAGTATCACACAACCGCCTACTATGAGCATTGCATAGTAGCTCAAAAGTCTCCAAAGGAGCATAGCTAAAAGTATATAATCCTTTGGGAAAAAGAGATCAAATAAAGCAAAAAATCCACCTTCTGACGCACCTGCAGCTCCTGGTGTAGGCACGAAAGACACTGCAAAATATAAGAATATATTTACAAGTATAAAATCCCACATACCTGTAGATGAAAATCCACAGCTTCTGTATATGAAATATGGTATACCAAGATAACATGGCAGCTCTAAGATAGTGACAAAAAAGGGCCTTATGAGTGATTTCCTATTGGCTCGCAATAGCCTTACCGTATTAGAATACTGGGTTATATTATCAGCTATTTTTTCTGTAAAGTGCTCATCCTCTTTTATAATATTCTTCTTCTTTAAAAACTTTACACTCACATCAAATATAGTATTTAAAAGCCCCTCTTTTGCAGATAATATATATAAGAAAAGCGGTCCTCCCATGGAAAATATAAAGCCCACTACGCACGCCCCAAACATTATTGGAGAATAACTTTTTATAAATCTTCCCTTCATGATAAATGCTATAATGGAGAATATACCCATACCTATCTGGTGCACCCAAAACTTTATCATAAGCATGGATACGGAAAGCCCTGCAGGTACCCCATACTTACCCATATATACAATCTGGGCCGGTTGGCTACCACTCCCTAAAGGGGTAATAGCGGTATAATATTTTCCTACCATTGTCACCTTAAACGCCTGATTAAAATCCAGTCTATGGCTAGTAAAATTAGTCACATCCCTAAGGGCCAGTGCATCAAACGCCCAAAATAGGAATGTAAATAAAAAGCCTCCTAAAATCCAATATATATTTATTCTATTGATGGCATCAGGTATATTCTTTATTTCTGGATTTGAGAAGGCAATAAAAGCTAATATACCCAAGTTTATAAGTAAATATATAATATTCCATTTTTCTTTTTTGTCCATATACTCTTCCCCTGCAAAATAAAAATATCTTACATACCATGTAATATTACAGCAAGGATTATTTAAAGTCAATAATACATTTGCTTAAAGTATTTCCAGCAATTGCTCCATTTTGTATATCTTAAAATCCGCCTCAACTGTACCTTCACATCCATTACTTATAAAAAAGCATGATGATACTTGTGCATCCTTTGCCGCTAATATATCTATATCCCTATCTCCTATACATAATACATTTTTTCTATCTAGATCATACTTTTCAATTATATATATAAATCCATCTCCATGGGGTTTTCCCCTTAATCCCTGGCTCTTTGTTACGATAACATCAAAAAGATCATCCATTCCATTGATATTTAGATATTCAAAAGTAGAATCTCCCCTATGGGTATATATATAATTCTTTCGACCTGTAGCCTTTATCCTACTACATACTTCCTTTACATCTTGAAATAGATGTATGCTGTGTTTATCCATATTCTTTTCGTAAAACCAGAATCGACTAACCAGCTCTTCTCCTAATTCATATTTATCCCTAAAGAAATCCGCAGCATTGCCTACTGATATCTTTAGTTTTCTAAGTATCTCCTCCTTATCTTCTTCTATTCCATATTCCTTAAGTGCTTTATAAAAAGCCTCTGTCATAGGTGGATAGGTGTCAAAAAGCGTACCGTCAAAATCCCATATAATATCTGTAAACATCATTATCTCTGCCTTTCCTCTTTTGTATATAGTTTATTATAGCATACTCCATTTCTTATAACTACTATCATACACTATATTTGCCCTACCTCATTAAGGAAACATGTTAGAAATATAACTGCATACTCCTGTGCCATACCAAGGGTGATTTTAGCTGCAGCATCATAATCCCTTATTGAAGCAGATAATAAAAAATTCCATTTAACAATCCTGCCAGACGAGGCACATAGATCTGCAATCTTTTCGAGCCACTGAGACCATGTATCTAAATAATCATTACCATATTTTGGTAAATATGTCCTTATGTAGTTGGCTCTCCTTATATCCACCCATTTTTCAAATTCAGCGTGGTCAGAATTCATGACTGTGAAATTTCTAGAATGGTGGGGTTCACATAGATCTGAAAGGTAGTGTATAGCCCTCCCAAGTGATGCCATTGCGTATTTCATATCTCTATAGTAATTAAGTGCAGCTTCATTAGCCCAGTATATGAATCGGGTTCTAGCTGTAGGTTCTGATGCCCCTGTATAATTTCGTGCAGTTGTAGGATCATAGAAATGCCCTGCATAGGTTCCACCGTCATTTTCATATTTATCTGGCCAATCTGAATTTTGCATCATAATAATACCACAATCCCCTTTATAAAATACATCATATCCAATACTATTTTCAAGCATGAGTATAGCCCGAGCAGCTATAAATTGGTGCGTATGGTTTACTCCACCGCCTTTCCATTGTATAGTTGCACCACCCCTATTTTTTACATCATTTCGCCAATGAAAATCTATCCCTTCTCCGACTAGACCGTCACCTCCATTTGCAATATGGTATATCAAATTTCTTTCACTTGACACATAAAACACTTCCTATCCCCAAAAAATAAAAAGTCATACATATATAAATATGCATGACTTTTACCAAAAATAAATGGCTCCTCAGGTTGGATTCGAACCAACAACCCCTCGGTTAACAGCCGAGTGCTCCACCGTTGAGCTACTGAGG
>NZ_RXHQ01000062.1 GCF_004138105.1 Xylanivirga thermophila
ACAATTAGAATTAGCCATAGCGAGCACCTCACTGTATTATTTTTTTTTGGTTAAAAATATTATACATGATTTTCTCGCTATGGTTCTATATTTTTTTGGTGTTGCATTTAATTATACAACGAACCTTAATTTTTCTAAAAAAACCTATTGCATTAATATATTTATTATGTTATTATATTTGTTGTCGCCGGATATGCCGAAGTGGTGGAATTGGCAGACGCGCTGGACTCAAAATCCAGTGGGGCTTAAACCCCGTGCGGGTTCGACTCCCGCCTTCGGCACCAAAGTGTAACCCATAATCGTTGAAACCGTTGAAATTTCAAGGTTTTGAGATTATGGGTTTTTTATTAATAACCTAACCCTAAATATAACATCGATCCGTAACATTGGAATACTACAAAACTATGAATCTTTTAAATACGCCTATGTACTAAAGACCTGGGATTCTCCGAGGCAAACATCATTTATCTTACGTGTATAGCATATATTTTATATCGAGGTGATCTGTTATGAAGATAAACGATGAATATATTACCCAAAACCCCATATATAAGGAAGAAACAATTAGACATAAGGCTAGATTAGACGAAGAAGAAAGAAGGGCAAAGATCTCTGCTGAAGCTAAAAGAAAAAAAGATTTTAGAAAAAGATTAATTTATGGTGTTGCTAGCCTGATTATGGTACTAATAATTTATTTTAAACTAATAAAAGCATTTGGTAATTAATAAATACTCCTACCCAAAAACAAAAGTTGTATGCTCAAATATACTTTAGTCATATCGCCAAATATGCCAATCAATAATAAATGTCCCAAAATACATTATTGTTTAGAATATTTGAATTTATATAAAGCATCCTATTTTATATAGGAGGTGCTAATATGTCCGAAATAGAAAAACTTCTTAGAGATGTAGATAAATTAAAGACCAATTTAAATGAGTTAATCAAGGAAAAAAACTTTAATTTACAAGACCCTGAAATCATTAAGGCTAGTCAGGACCTTAATAATGTTATTAACAAATATAACAACTTGATTATTAAAAAGATGTAGTTATATTAGCTTAAAATATGCGAAATAAAAAGACCAAGGTTTTTTTGCATTGGTCTTTTGTTATCTAATTTATTTTCCCAAAATAATATTTATATCCATAAGCTTTTTCTGCAACTCCAATAATTCATTCTTCAATCTGTCGTATTCACCATCTAAAAAATCAGGATCTATCAATTTATCCGTCCTGTATACAAGGGCTTCAAATTGATCATATACCCTCTGTAATTCCTTTTCTATCTCCTGTTTTTTCTTTACAGGCTCTAATGTATCGCCGATTTGACTTCTTAATACTACATCCTTTATTTCAAATGCATCACCTAAGTTTGGTATGATTGTCTCTATATCCAGTTCACTCTCTATTAAGTCTGCTAAAACCTCTGTTGTCTCCTCTCCATGGACTAAAAATATCTTTTTAGGTTTTATTTTAAAACCCCTAACCCAGTCCATAAGTACCCTTTGATCTGCATGTGCGGAAAATCCCTCAAGATCATGTATTTGTGCATCCACCCTTATCTCTTCACCAAGGATCTTTATATTTTTTCTCCCATCCAGTATCAATCTGCCAAGGGTGCCCTCTGCTTGATAGCCCACAAATACCACACTGTTTTTACTATCCCATATATTGTGCTTTAGATGATGGCGTATCCTGCCTGCAGTACACATACCGCTAGCCGATATGATAACTTTTGGAAAATTATATTTATTAAGCATCATGGATTCCTCTTGAGTCTTTATATAGAACAAATTAGCAAATTCAAATGGATTATCTCCCCTTAATATGAGCCCTTTTGTTTCCTCATTAAAGCAATTAGAGTTTTTTGTAAAGGCTTCCGTGGCCATAACGGCCATAGGACTGTCTACATATATGGGGATCTTCATGAATTCATCTACATTCTTATCATATTCGTAATACTTATTAAGCTCATATATTATTTCCTGAGTCCTTCCTACAGCAAAGGAAGGTATGATAACCGTCCCGCCCCTCATAGTAGTGGAGTTTATAATTTCCACCAATCTTTTTGCACTTTCCTTTATATCATCATGTATCTTATCACCATAGGTGGATTCCATTATTAGATAATCCGCATCCTCTATAAAATCAGGATCATTGATTATGGTATGCCCCGGCATGCCCAGATCACCGGAAAACACAATCTTCGTAAAGTTTGAGTCCTCCCGTATCCATAATTCTATTATGGCTGAGCCCAGTATATGGCCTGCATCCCTCAATCTCACAACAATATCTTCATTTAACTCAATCCTTTGGTCATATAGATAGGTTTCAAAATATTTTAGGCTTAAATTTGCATCATCTACCGTATACAATGGTTCTACAGGGGGTCTACCTGCCCTTTCCCTCTTTCTATTCTCCCACTCTACATCCGATTGCTGAATATTTGCACTATCTACAAGCATTATTTTACATAGATCATAAGTGGCCCTAGTGGATATAATTTTCCCCTTAAAACCCTCTTTCACAAGCTTTGGGATCCTTCCACTATGATCTATATGGGCATGGCTCAATATTAAAAAATCTATTTCCGATGGATCGTATCCAAACGCCTCAAAATTCAATTTTTCCAGCTGTTCACTGCCTTGAAACATGCCGCAGTCCAAAAGGATTTTATACCTATCAGTTGTTATCAATATATTTGAGCCTGTAACTACTTTTGCAGCACCTAAAAATTTAATATTCATAATAAAAATCCCCCTGTATAAGGCTTATTTTAGATAGGATATGCTTTCATTTTGTATATTAATATTATTCTACAAAAAATCTTATTTTCCTCCATATACCTATCTAGAATAAATCCTTTCAAGCCTGTTTCCCAATCTACTTAACAACTCATTTGTTATTGTCCCCGACTCTTTGGCAATCTGCTCAGCACTAATTCTTCCTCTTCCATCCTGTCCAATAATAGTAACAACATCACCTTGTTCTACATTTTTAATATGGGTAATATCAACCATCAACTGATCCATACAAACCCTACCAATAATAGGGGCATATTCACCATTTATCAGCACAGCACCCCTACCGCAAGATAGATTTCTTGGTAGACCATCGGCATATCCAATAGACACAACTGCAATTTTTGTATCCCTATCGGCAGTAAATTGACGTCCATATCCAACAGTTTCTCCTATTGCAATCTGTTTAATCGTAACTATTCTTGCTTTCAGGGAAAGCACAGGGCGCAAATCTACAGATAATTTTGTTTTATCATCTTTGCTGCTTAATACACCATAAAGGGCAATTCCAATACGGGCATAATCACATTGAAGTTCTGGATAATTAAGCACCCCATAACTGCTTTGAATGTGTATTTTACCCGGATCAAGCCCTAAATCATCCATGCATTTTATTGTTTGATAAAAACAATCTATTTGGTACCTGGAAAATTCAATATCAGAAGGGGTTAAACTATCCGCTACACATAGATGGGAGTAGGTCCCCCCTATAATTAGGTTTTTACATCCATATATTCTCTTAATATTTGAGATATTATCAAACATTTCTCCCAAGCGATGCATACCCGTATCTAGCTTTATATGCACCTTTATTTTTTTACCGTATCTATTCAATGTTTCTGCATAGGTACTATCAACTACTGTCTGAATTAAATGATAATGAACTAGGCTTGATATATCCTTAGGATTAGTATACCCCAATACCAAAATATCACCTTCCACACCATGTTTACGTAGATCAATACCTTCCGTAATTGTTGCTACTGCAAAGGAATAGACTCCCGCCCTATTTAATGCCTTTGAAACCTCAACATCTCCATGGCCATATGCATTTGCCTTTACAACTGCCATAAATTCACAACCCCGTGGTAAAATCTTTTTTAATACTTTTAAGTTGTGACACAGGTTCGTTAGATTAATCTCCGCCCATGCCCTGCCTTCTTTAAAATTGATTTTTTTCCCCTCCCTTCAAAGTGCTGTAGGCTCTCGAAAACTCGAAGAGCTTAATCTTACTTTATTTCAAGGTTCGGCTTTTTAGCTTCACCCCTACTTTTTGATTAATATTCACTTTAAAATTTCCAATTCTACTTACCATTACTTCCCT
>NZ_RXHQ01000063.1 GCF_004138105.1 Xylanivirga thermophila
GTTACAATTAGAATTAGCCATAGCGAGCACCTCACTGTATTATTTTTTAGTCAAAAATATTATACATGATTTTCTCGCTATGGTTCTATATTTTTTTGGTGTTGCATTTAATTATACAACGAACCTTCGTAATTTTATAGTTTGTATGTAATTCAATTCATATATATTCTTATAACGGTATAAATTTTAGGCGGCAGCCCCTATATTAGTCTGGAAATCTCATGAGAGCTCCCCTATCAAAGGTCCATTCCGGTGTTATTAATCTATCTTCAATCTCATCCAATCTATACCATGGACTTATACAATCATCCTGTAAGTTTTTTAATATATGTATATCTTGGGCAGGCATATAACTTTGTGCAACCATAAACACCCTTTGCCCTGTCTTAGCCTCTTTAGCCATATCCACCACTATTACGCAGTGTCCCGGGCTCCCGCCTTGTATGAACACATCACCCACCTGCATATCATCTATATCAACGGATTGTAATTCCCTTTGCAGAGAATAGGTACCTGCATAGGCAAATACCATATTTAAATATCCCCTGAAACTTTGATAATCATCATTATAACCTGTTTTTTTAACCCAGCTGGTGTTATTCCCATCAACCTTTATCCTATAGCCTTCCATCCATTTGGTATAATCTGCCCTAAAGCCATTTGTAAAATTAAAATGTATCCTACCATAATCCCCTATTCCGTATAAATATTCTGCCCTTAACCTCATAACCGCATCTGCACATTGCTGAAGATCCCGCTCCCCTATATCCATATCCACTACAGCTTCATATACTTTTCTGCCCTTTACCCTGCCGTCATAATAGTGCACATCGGATCCATGGGGTTTTAAAGGCAGATGCCTTAGATAGTATGAAAAGGAGTCTTTATCCTCTTTATCCCGTTCAAATCCCACTGGAGGATTTATTCTATCCATTAAGAGCATCCCATCTCTATTTATAATCTCTTGCCTTTGAACTTTTTCCTCTTTATACGGCGTAGAATGCTGATTTCCCGTTTCATATGCCTTTGCCATCTCTACCCGCTCCTCATATGGTGGATGAGTACAATAGAATATCTTATATATTTTACTGGGTCTTGGAAGGGACAGGCTTTTATTATATAGTTTATCAAGGGAAGATAGATATGCCTCCTTGTTTCCTGCAAGTTCTATTTCAAATCTATCAGCTTGTCTTTCTATATACCTAGAATATCCATTCATGGCGGGAGATGCTATAAAAACTATTATATTTAACACCAGAATAAATAGTGGCAATGAGGCTATATCATAGAGTTTTGTGAATCCAAACGCCCCGTCTGACATACCCATTATCCAGAATGATAAAATATTTGTAAAATACAACACCATGATAGTCAAAAGTCCACCTAATACTATGGACTTCCATATATGTCCCTTTACATAATGTCCTATCTCATGGGATACTATGGATATGGTTTCATCTTCCGTCAGATTGTCTATGGTAGTATCCCATATAACTATCCTTTTTGAGCCAAATACCCCTGTCATATAGGCATTCATCTCTTTGGTATCCCTGCTCTTATCTACTTCGTATACATCACAGCCCTCTATTCCTGCCTTCTCTAACTGACTTTCTATTCTGACCTTTAGAGCGCCCTCCCTTATGGGCATGTATTTATTAAATAGGGGGTCTATATACATGGGAGTTATAAGGGTTACAAATGTATATACAGGTATGGATATAAGGCCTAAATACAACCACCATCTATCCGGATATTTCTTTATTAGATAATATGGGAGCCATAAAAACAGCATCCATACAAGCACAGAGATAAGCGTATTTTTTAAAACATTTGAAAGCCACCTATGTATATTTTGATTTGAAAGGCCAAATCTATGCCTTATTACAAAACCGCTATAATAGTTCAAGGGGAGTGCTATTAAAAAGTCTATCAATAGGTAGAAAAATGCGTATAGACAAATTGCAGTAAATGAATTTATAGATTTTGCCTGGACAAAGTCCCTTATTTTTGCAGATAAACCCGTTATGAGGAAAATAGTAGGGATCAAAAAAGTCAACAAAAAATTTATGGCCCATATTTTTATATTGACTTTTCTATATTCTATTGCCCTGTCTAAATCCGGTTTTCCTGCATACTCCCGCCCTATAGCATCCATGTTCCCGCGCTCTCCTATCAGGATCATGGATATAAATATGATAACGCATATAAAGACTATAAAAAAAATAGATGCAGTTTTCCCATTGATCACAACTATTCCCCCTATATTTAAAATAAAACCACCCCCTGATGCTTATTTTCCCCATGCATTAAAATAATATCATAGGGATATTTAATCAAGAAGTGGAGAGTTACATATAACTATTCTAAAAGATTATCGTATATGGTGTTAAATAGGATACCAGTTCTATCATAGCTATGTTCCCAATACATTATTCCTCCAAGTCCATTTGATTTTACATATTCACATTTATATCTAATCGATTCAGGATCATCATAGGAAATAAATGTATCACCGTTAAACAACCAAGGGGCTTTTGCCTTATCATCCCAGTATTTGATAAACCCCAGTGATTTTTCATAAATGTGATATATAGCCGTATAATCCGGTCCAAAATCACCAGGGATCTTGGCTTCTAGGTGCATACCCTTGTTCACATTTGGCACCCCATCCCATCGCCTCGAATAGAACGCCACTCCAATTACAATCTTTTCAGATGGAACACCCGCTTCTTCAAACAATTTCACTGCTGTATCAGCACTATAAGATATGGGCGCGCCTTCAGGTTCATAAAGATTTGTATGATGCCCCGTAGGCTGATTTCCACAGCGCATATCATATGTCATCACATTTATAAAATCCAGATATTTATGTATAACATCAATCTCCGTTGAATTAAGATACCATTTGCCTGCACCCGCTGCTATTGTAAGCCAACATTTTTTATTTCTCTTATTTTCGAACTTATCAAGGGCATCACGATAGCCTTTTATAAGTTTTGTATGCTGATATTTTTCCTCCATTATCCCCCTATCACATGGAAATTCCCAATCACAATCAATTCCATCAAAATTAAATTCTTCTACAATATCCATTGTAGATTTAATTAATATCTGTATTCCTTCGTCCGTTTTAGTCGAAGGCCCATGCCCATGTTGATTCCCACCACCTGTGGATAACAGTATATTCAAATTTGGATTATATGACCTTATCTTTTTAATATACCCAAGGTACCTCCTTATACCTTCAATGGAAACCTTTGAATCACTAACAATCCCAAAGGCAACATTTAAATGTGTGAGTCTTTTCGCCTGACAAGGCGTAATATCAGGAAGCGATTTGCCCGTCGCATAACCTATAAAATGATAATTACCAGTTTTCATCCCTAACACCTCATTTTTATTTTAAGTAGGCTCTCGAAAACTCGAAGAGCTTAATCTTACTTTATTTCAAGGTTCGGCTTTTTAGCTTCACCCCTACTTTTTGATTAATATTCACTTTAAAATTTCCAATTCTACTTACCATTACTTCCCT
>NZ_RXHQ01000064.1 GCF_004138105.1 Xylanivirga thermophila
CTGTTTGGTTTTGAGGGTCTAATACCCTCGTTTTTGCACCTTGAAAACTACACAATGCCAAAGCAACACAAACAATATTGTAGGGTAGAAATACACTACAGTTTCGCAAGGTTAGAAAAGATAGATCAAGCTATGAAGAGCGTAGGGTGGATGCCTTGGCACCAGGAGCCGAAGAAGGACGTGGCAAGCTGCGAAAAGCTGTGGGGAGCCGCAAGCAGGCATTGAACCACAGATGTCCGAATGGGGGAACCCACCTAGGAAAACCCTAGGTATCCCATACTGAATCCATAGGTATGGGAAGGAAAACCCGGGGAACTGAAACATCTAAGTACCCGGAGGAAGAGAAAGAAAACTCGATTTTCCAAGTAGCGGCGAGCGAACGGGAAATAGCCCAAACCCGTATCTTCGGATACGGGGGTTGTGGACCGGCAATATCCAACTGAATCCTAGTCGAACTGGCTGGAAGGTCAGACCAAAGAAGGTGACAGTCCTGTAGACGAAAGGTGTAAGAAGGAAGCCGAGATCCAGAGTACCACGGGACACGAGAAATCCTGTGGGAAGCAGGGAGGACCACCTCCCAAGGCTAAATACTACCTGGTGACCGATAGAGGAGAAGTACCGTGAGGGAAAGGTGAAAAGCACCCCGGGAGGGGAGTGAAAGAGAACCTGAAACCCTATGTTTACAAACAGTGGTAGCACGTGATGTGCGACCGCGTACTTTTTGTAGAACGGACCGGCGAGTTACGTTATGATGCAAGGTTAAGGACTGAAGGTCCGGAGCCGTAGGGAAACCGAGTCTTAATAGGGCGAATAAGTATCATAATGTAGACCCGAAACCAGGTGATCTATCCATGGCCAGGATGAAAGGAGAGTAAAATCTCGTGGAGGTCCGAACCCACCAGTGTTGAAAAACTGGGGGATGAGCTGTGGATAGGGGTGAAATGCCAATCGAACTTGGAGATAGCTGGTTCTCCCCGAAATAGCTTTAGGGCTAGCCTCAAAGAAGAGTAGCGGAGGTAGAGCACTGAATGGGCTAGGGGGCCAAAAGCTTACCGAACCCTATCAAACTCCGAATGCCGCATACTTGATCTTTGGGAGTCAGACTACGTGAGATAAGTCTCGTGGTCAAAAGGGAAACAGCCCAGACCATCAGCTAAGGTCCCAAAGTACAGGTTAAGTGGGAAAGGATGTGTTATTGCACAGACAACCAGGATGTTGGCTTAGAAGCAGCCACACATTTAAAGAGTGCGTAATAGCTCACTGGTCGAGTGGTAATGCGCCGAAAATGTCCGGGGCTAAAACCTGTCACCGAAGCTATGGATTGTCGCAAGACAGTGGTAGGGGAGCATAGTATACTGGCAGAAGCTGTACCGAAAGGCGCGGTGGACGGTATACTAGAGAGAATGCCGGTATGAGTAGCGAGAGGGTGGTGAGAATCCACCCCGTCGAGAGCCTAAGGATTCCTGAGGAAGGCTCGTCCACTCAGGGTAAGTCGGGGCCTAAGCCGAGGACGGAAGTCGTAGGCGATGGGAAATCGGTTGAGATTCCGATACCACCGACACTTGCATGAGAGAGGCAGTGACACAGGAGGATAAGTGAAGCGGGTTGATGGTAGAGCCCGTCCAAGCAGTGAGGAGGGTATGTGAGTAAAGAACCACATACCAAGAACTCTAGGCTGTGAAGGGGACCGAAAAACAAGTAGGGAAGTCACTGAATTCACACTGGCGAGAAAAGCTGCTATCGAGAGTGAAGGTGCCCGTACCGCAAACCGACACAGGTAGGCGCGGAGAGAATCCGAAGACGAACGGGAGAACCCTTGTTAAGGAATTCGGCAAAAGAACCTCGTAACTTAGGGAGAAGGGGTGCCTGGGCGACCAGGCCGCAGAGAATAGGCCCAAACGACTGTTTAGCAAAAACACAGGTCTCTGCTAAATCGAGAGATGAAGTATAGGGGCTGACGCCTGCCCAGTGCTGGAAGGTTAAGGGGAAATGTTAGCGTAAGCAAAGCATAGAACCGAAGCCCCAGTGAACGGCGGCCGTAACTATAACGGTCCTAAGGTAGCGAAATTCCTTGTCGGGTAAGTTCCGACCCGCACGAAAGGCGTAACGATTTGGGCACTGTCTCAACAAGGGACCCGGCGAAATTGTAGTACCAGTGAAGATGCTGGTTACCCGCGATAGGACGGAAAGACCCCGTAGAGCTTTACTGTAGCCTGACATTGGATTTTGGTGCTTAATGTACAGAATAGGTGGGAGGCATGGAATCATGGGCGCCAGCCTGTGAGGAGCCAAAGGTGGGATACCACCCTTTAAGTACCGAAGTTCTAACCATAGTCCGTAAGCCGGATGTGGGACATTGTCAGGTGGGCAGTTTGACTGGGGCGGTCGCCTCCTAAAAGGTAACGGAGGCGCCCAAAGGTTCCCTCAGAATGGTTGGAAATCATTCAAAGAGTGTAAAGGCAGAAGGGAGCTTGACTGCGAGATAGACATATCGAGCAGGGACGAAAGTCGGGCTTAGTGATCCGGCGGTAGAGAGTGGAATTGCCGTCGCTCAACGGATAAAAGCTACCTCGGGGATAACAGGCTTATCTCCCCCAAGAGTCCACATCGACGGGGAGGTTTGGCACCTCGATGTCGGCTCGTCGCATCCTGGGGCTGAAGTCGGTCCCAAGGGTTGGGCTGTTCGCCCATTAAAGCGGCACGCGAGCTGGGTTCAGAACGTCGTGAGACAGTTCGGTCCCTATCCATCGCGGGCGCAGGAAATTTGAGAGGAGCCGTCCTTAGTACGAGAGGACCGGGACGGACGTACCGAGGGTGTACCAGTTGTACCGCCAGGTGCATGGCTGGGTAGCCAAGTACGGAAGGGATAAACGCTGAAGGCATCTAAGCGTGAAGCCCCCCTCAAGATGAGATTTCCCATACCGCAAGGTAGTAAGACCCCTTGGAGAACACAAGGCGATAGGTCGGGTGTGTAAGTGCAGCAATGTACTAAGCTGACCGATACTAATAGGTCGAGGGCTTGATCAAGGAAAAAGGAAAAGGCATTGTGTAGTTTTGAGGGTGTAAGAACCTGAGTAAAAAAGTTAATAAATTTTCGGTGGCGATGGCGAAGGGGAAACACCTGTACCCATTCCGAACACAGCAGTTAAGC
>NZ_RXHQ01000065.1 GCF_004138105.1 Xylanivirga thermophila
AATTTCATATATAATAATACTTCTATTATCTATGACCAGCAATGTAATATACTACCAGAGGATGGAAAAGAATACATTGGAAAATATAAAACGATCTAGCTTTGCTATGCTTGAACAACTACAGATAGATATGGATAATAAGTTAAGACAGGTATATGAATTAAGTAACAATATAGTATTTGATAAAAAGCTAGCCATATTGATTAAGGGAAATGATTATATATTTTCTTATAAAGATATAATGGAAGACATGATGAACTACCCTAAAAATGAGTTTATCTACGATTATTATATATATTTTTATAATACAGACCAAGTAGTTACAGCAACAGTGAAATTTCCATCGCAGCGATTTTATGACATTATGTACAGTTATGAAGGAGTAGAATATAGTAGCTGGCAAGATGAAGTTTTATCAAAATATCATTTTCATACTTATTTGCCTTCTAGACAACTAAATGCCTATAATTCAGAGAAACATAGGGTAATAACTTTTGTTCAGTCAATTCCCATAAATAGAAGTGATAGGCCACTTGGACAATTAATTATATTAATAGATGAAGAAAAGATAAGCGGCATGATAGATAAGATGCATTGGGCAGCGGGAGCTTATATCTATATAATTGATAAAAATGGAGAAACGATACTTACGTCTAAAGAGGCACCTCTTTTACCAAATGAAATCAAAAAACAGATAAGCTTATCTAGCAGTATATTTGATTATAGCATGGGTAGGGATGAAGTTACTGTACTATGCCATACATCTGAGCAAAACAATTGGAAATATGTTATGGTTATGCCTAAAAGCATATTTTTGGCTGAGATAAATCGAACTAAAACCTTTACTTTAAGTTTATCGCTATTTTGCCTAATATTAGGGGTGCCCTGGCTGACAAATCATATGGGCGATGCTTGTCGTCAAGAGTGTGACCGGATACAATGCTAATTTATTTATCAGGATGGCTGTATTTTTCTTTTCCCTACAGTAAATTGACGCAATCGGGGCAACACGGCAAAAGCATGAAGGAACATTTAGCCAATGAAAAAATTACCGATGAGATTGTATAGCCTTTTGTAGTAAACTATTGTCCATAGATATAGAAAAGTGAGGTTATATTAATATGGGCAAGAAACTATACAAAGGGAGTTTTTTTGATCACTTTATGATAATTTATGATCCAAGACAAGAGGGCAAAGTAAGGCATAAATTAATAGATGTTCTTTTTATCGCAGTAGCTGCAAGCATCTGCTACTGTAATGAGTGGCTTGATATGGAAGATTGGGCAATAGAGAATGAAGATTGGCTAAAGCAGTATCTTGAGCTACCTAATGGTATTCCCTCATGGTACACCATAGAAAGAGTATTTGATATCATAGACCCAAAGCAGTTTGAGATATGCTTTATGGAATGGATGAGGGAAATAACGAATATTAAAAAAGGGTCAGTTGTAGCTATTGATGGTAAAACCATGCGAGGGACAATTGACAAAGAATCAGGGAAGAAGGCCATTCATATTGTAAGTGCCTGGTGCAGTGAGAATAAGTTAGTCATGGGACAGGTAAAGACGGATGAGAAAAGTAATGAGATTACTGCGATCCCTGAACTTTTAGATATGTTGTTCATAAAGGGAGCAATTGTCACTATTGATGCTATGGGGTGTCAAAAAGACATTGCCAGGAAAATAGTAAAAGATGCAAAGGCAGATTATGTTTTGTCTTTAAAAGAAAATCATCCTTTACTGTACGAAGAAGTGGAAGCATATTTTAAGGATGTAGAAAAAAGCGGTTTTAATGATAAAAACATAGGTGCTCTTCGTACCATAGAAAAAGGACACGGGCGTATAGAGGAGCGATTATACTATTATTCTACAGATACAAGCTGGATGAATGTCCAAAAAGACTGGGAAAAGCTTAAAGGGATAGGAATGGTCATCCGTAGGTGTGAAATAAAAGGAAGAGTTACAGAGGAACGTGCCTACCACCTGGCAAGTGTCAATGCTGTAGAAGATTATGCAAGAGGTGTAAGGTTGCACTGGGGAGTTGAAAGCATGCACTGGAGTTTAGATGTTACGTTTCGTGAGGATGCTAACAGGACTAGGACGGGCAAGGCTCCACAAAATCTTGCAATGCTAAAGAGGTTGGCTATGAACATGGTGAAAAAAGATCAAGAAAGATATCCTAAAAGGAGCTTGAGATCAAGAAGGTTTTTAGCATCTTTGAAAAAGGATTATCTTGAGTATATTTTTAGAATAAACTTTAGATAAAGAATATATATGCTACTGGGTATATCCTTTACCGGACTACCTGGTTGATATAGCGGTAAAAGCCGAGATAAGGATATTCCGGACGTTTCCAGTACCATATCATAGTAATACCGGGGTCCATTTCTTACAATGTATACTCATTCCTTTATATAAATGCTACACTGGCATTTTAAAAAACTCCTCGGGCGAGGAGTCTGGGAGAAAATGTATTCATGCTTTTGCCGTG
>NZ_RXHQ01000066.1 GCF_004138105.1 Xylanivirga thermophila
AGGCCAACAGAAATTATATCATTACCACCGTTGTCAAGGTTGGGTAGTATTTTCTCGTATACACTCGAAAATCTCCACCCTCCCCTTGACAAGAGGAAGTAAATGGATAAGTATGATTTTCTCAAAAAGTGTTGCATTTAATATTGCAATTTAGATTAGAAAAATTAAATATACACTGCAACAAAATACGTTTCTATCCGTCTATAAGTATGCAAGGGGGTGAGGGGAGATGCGCTGCAGTGTTTTTTTAAAAAGGTTATCGTTGTATGTAGATAAAAGATTACCGCATCTCTTAATGCGGGCAATGGACTACCATATTAAAAGGTGTCAAAGCTGCAGGGAAGAATACAAAACCATGCTTGTTATACGGGATATGTGTAGAGATCTCCCCTTGCTAGCCCCTCCTAATGATTTTAGCAAAGAAATTCGTAAAAAACTATTAGATAAGGAAATCAAAGGGGAGTATTTAGAAAGGAGCATAAATATGGGGGCAAAAAGACGAATAAATTTTAGTGCTGTGGCAATTGCTGCTGTCATCGTAATAGTGATAGTATCTGCAGCAGCAATAGGGAGCCTTTCTATGGTTGGCTCTACTAAAAAGGATATTGCCTATGAAGAATCGAAACAAAATAGCAGTTCAACGGAAATGGTACAGGAGGATAAGGCAGATAAGGCAGATAAGGCAGAAAGCCCTGCTGATGATGCAGGATTTTCAGGGGATAGGGATACGGCTAGTTCTAGCCAGTCTGTAGCACAAATAGACAGAAAGCTTATAAAATACAAATATCTCACCATGGAGACTATAGAATTTGACAGGACAATAGACCTAATATATGCCAAGGTAGAATCTATGGGGGGATATGTGGAAACCTCAAATGTAGAAGGTAAATCCAGGTTTAATGAAAGGTCAAATGAAGATCGTAGTGCACATTTTGAGATAAGGGTACCTAGTAATAAGCTGGAGCAGTTTACAAACTCATTAGGCGATGCAGGGGATATTATAAGGGACGAGACCGGTTCGGAGGATATTACAGGGCAGTACTTTGATACAGAGGCTAGATTAAAATCCTTGCAGATACAGGAGGAGAGACTTCTTACCATATTGACCAAGGCAGAAAAGCTCCAGGATATAATAGAGCTTGAAAGGGAATTATCAACTGTAAGGTATGAAATAGAGAATTTAACAGGTACCTTGAAGAAATGGGATAACCTAGTGGATTATTCAAGGGTAACCTTAGACGTATACCAGGTAAAACAGCTAAGCCCTGGTAATACAAATACATTCTATGAACGGGTACGGCGGGCATTTAGTAGGTCAGTAGATAGCCTAATAAAGTTTTTCCAAAACATTGCCATAGGCATGGTAGTGCTTCTACCTTATATACCACTTATACTCCTTGTTATATGGATTATAAGAAAGTTATATGTAAAAAGAGTTTCCAATAAAAAAAATGAGGAGGCATAAAATATGTTAAAGAGTAAAAAACTTATGGTAGCATTAGCCCTTGTAATAGGCTTATGCGTAGGTATCGTATCAGGCGGGATGGTAACATCTAAGGACCTTAATACTGCAAATGCATCTGAAGGGTCAAATGATTCTACCCTTACTGCATATGGAGAGGGTAGGGTTAGCATAAAGCCAGATATCGCATATGTAAATGTAGGTGTTGAGACCCTTGATAAGGATGCCAAAAAGGCTCAGCAGGATAACAAAGCTGCCATGGATAAGGTGATGGCAAAGCTAAAGTCTTTGGGTATTGCCGAAAAGGATATACAGACTAGCGATTACTATGTAAGGCTGGAAGAGGATTATAGGAATGACAAGAGGGAGATACTGGGCTTTAGGGTATCTAACACAGTAAAGGTAACACTCAGGAATGTGGATAAGGTAGGAGAGGTATTAGCAGGGGCATACGAGGCGGGAGCTAATACTTTCCATGGGATAACATTTGATGTGGAAAATAGGGATGATGCATACAACAAGGCCATGGAACAGGCAATAGCAAAGGCAAAGGAAAAAGCGGAATCCATGGCAAAGGCAGCAGGTGTAAAGCTTGATAAGATGGATGTTGTATGCGAAGGCTTAACAACTCCTCAGTATAGAGGGGGATACGGGGATATGAAAGAAGAGATGTCAATGGATGCAGGCAGTGTGCCTGTATCACCGGGAGAACTGGATGTAACTGCAAATGTGACTATTATATATAAGGTAAAATAGAAAAACTACAAATAAAAGTTAAATCATATTAAAAAGTACAAAATTGTTCAAAAACATGGGACTTAAGACAATTAGATGTCTTTATCCCATGTTTTTTTGCATATTTCACATATAAGAGGGGATGTTAGCGTAAAATTACCGTAGGGATTTAGAGTAATAAATTACCAATAGAATTGAAAAGAAGATGCCATCCTGTTAAAATATTAGTCGAATAAACAAATAACTTAACGAAAGGATGACATCTTCTAT
>NZ_RXHQ01000067.1 GCF_004138105.1 Xylanivirga thermophila
TTACAATTAGAATTAGCCATAGCGAGCACCTCACTGTATTATTTTTTTTTGGTTAAAAATATTATACATGATTTTCTCGCTATGGTTCTATATTTTTTTGGTGTTGCATTTAATTATACAACGAACCGTTCCTAAATTTCCTTAAGTATTCTATTTGAATATATTTTATAGAATCAAGTTTTTCCCAAAATATAAGTAATATCGACTTATCGACCAATTAGTAAGGGCTATCCGCAGTATCAGTGCCAATATTGCAGAAGGCAATACACAATTATTTATAAAAAGAGAATTATTTCATGCCAACGCTGCTTTAGGTAGTGCAGGAGAATCTAGAAGTCACCTTCTCACTGCTTATCAAAATAATTATATTACTGAAGAACAATATGATATCTTAGATACTAAAACAATTGAAATTATCAAAATGCTTTATGGTTACATAAAAAGGTTGAAACTAGAGATAGGTAATGATTCAGATTTTAATAACTCCTAATAATGGTACAACAAGGGTTAAGGTTTCAATTTGTACCTTAGCCCCTTATGCCTTATTCCTCCGTCTAGCCTTCCTATACGCATTTTTTTAGCCCTACAGGTAATGTTGCCCATTTTAAAATTAGTGCAATCAATAAGAAAAAATGCCTTGGAAAGGCCGCTAATCCTCCAAAGCATTCTAAAAAATCCTAATAGCCCTATTTTGAAAAAGGTTCCAAGCGTCAGGGTGTTAACACACCTTGGCATTTGTCCTTTTCTGCTTATTATAGCAAACTTTATTCTTATTTTACCATTTAGTAGTTAAATATTTTTCATCAGTATGGCAGGTCCATAATAGTCATCTGTAGCAATCCCTATCTTCTGCACTTGCCATTCTAATACTTCTTGTCTATTACATTCTTTTTCTACTAAATCTATTGCTTCTTTTTCTGAAGCAGAAATAACTATACATCTAATTAATGACTCTGAATTCTTTTCTTCAACCTGATATATGTATAACCTTGGATTTACATGTTTTTTAGTGCCTATTATTCTATCTATTTTCTTTTCAAATGCTGTCAGGCTATCATCTATCAAAACATGTCCGTAATAGTGATTAATTTCTTTACTTTCTCCATCTAAATATTTTATTGTGGTAATACAAGAAGACTGGTCGGTAATGAACTCATTCCCTGGTTCATATATAAAAGACTTAAACCCAAAATCCTCAATCAAGTCATTTAATTGTTCTACCTTTTTCTTTGATATCTTCCAATGATGTTCCCCACTTTTATATACAAACATTTCTCCATGATAATCCCCCTATTAGCCTTCATATTCATATACTTATATACAAAACACTATAGACAGGACAAGTCCCAAAACACATTGTTCTTTGCAATTTTATGTATTCAAACATGATAATCCCCCGATTTACGGTATATAGTATTAAAATATAGTACAAAACGGAATTGCATCTTATTTCATGGATAACCCCTTATCTATAGCCTCCTGAATTATTTTGTGACAGCATTTCCCTAAGGGGTTATTTTTTTGACATTGGCTGTTTTTCATCGCTCCTGTAATTTCTATAATATCCTTAATTGTTTTTGCACCATGTTTTATTACAGCATCTATTACCTGTTCCTCTGTAACCTTGCTGCAGTAACAGGCGTATTTAGGATTGGCATCTTTTTTAAACCATATAGGCACTTTCACTTGCTGCTTTTCAAACTTAACGCCTGATTCTGGATTATAATAAACAATATTACATTCTTCATTCATGCATATATAATAATCCATATCTCCGACAAATTCTGCAAGGGTATCAACTACCAAATGCCTGACTGTAATATTTTTTACTTTTACTCCTGATGCTTTACACACAGGACATGTATTGTCATTTTCTATTTTATTAAGTGACTCTTTTCCCTTACAGCAACAGCAGTTATTTATTTTTTCATTTATCATTTTATCATTACCTCTCTATTATACCAATTTTTATTATAATTCTCATTTCTGTTGTATATAACTGTTATTTAATTCTGCTTTTTATTGATTCAATAATCGGATTTATTGATTTTTTGTTACTACTCAGGCATTCCCATTGAAGTCGCCCTGTGCTAATATGTAACCATGATCATTGACCTTCATATTATTAAAAAAGAGTAACTTTAATAAAGGGATATCGCCGATATCCCTCACTTCTAA
>NZ_RXHQ01000068.1 GCF_004138105.1 Xylanivirga thermophila
GTAGGCTCTCGAAAACTCGAAGAGCTTAATCTTACTTTATTTCAAGGTTCGGCTTTTTAGCTTCACCCCTACTTTTTGATTAATATTCACTTTAAAATTTCCAATTCTACTTACCATTACTTCCCTTGTTTACTTAATATTACAGCTTAAAATTCAGCGCATTTTCCTTCAAAATAGAATTATGTTAACTAAAACTATTTTGGAGGTTTTGATATGTTACGTGATTGGCAACTTCATAAAGATTATCAGAATAATCTAAGACAGAAACTAATGATTCACTTACAAATGGAAAGAAGCAGGGTAGAAAGTCTTGATAAAGCTATCAATAAGCTTTATCTTCTAGACCTCGATAACCTGCTTCCCGTAGTCAAGCCTTTGTATGCTGATTGCGGCCGCCCTGCCAAAAATCAGCAAGGTATCATTAGATCTCTGGTACTAATGCTTGAGCTACGAGAATATTCTATCACAAAATGGGCTTCAAGGGTAAAGAAAGATCTTCTATTATTTGATATTTGTGGTTTTGACTCTGACAATGCTCCTTCCGTTGCCTCATACTACGATCTTCTCGTTCGATTCTGGATGGCACCTCGAAAGCAAAGTAGGGATCCTAAATTAAAGCAATTTGAGCCAAAGCCTAAAAAGAAATTAAAAGCCAATCAAAAACTCCCCAATAAACGCTCAGGTGTTGTAAAAAGATTAGTTAATAAAGCTATTGAAGGTAAACTACCTGATTTTAGACCGGAAAAAATCCTTCAGGAATTCCTAGCCCGTTGTGTGGTAGATACTTCCGCTAAAATGGGACTTTTAGGCGATACTAAAAATTTATCTGTTGCTTTTGATGGCTCGCCCTACTATTCAGGGGCAAGTCACTATGGTGTAAAAGTTTGTGAGTGTAAATCTAAAGGTATATACAACTGTACTTGCCCAAGGCGCTTTTCTGACCCAGATGCTAGATGGGGATGGGATAGTTATCGTGAGCGTTGGTTCTTTGGTAGTACATTATTTAATGTTACTGCCTCTGATAGCCCCAATGACCTTCCTATATATCTCCGTATGGTTCAAGCTAACCGCCATGACAGTGTAACAACTGTTTTTGCCCTTAGGGATATTTTTAATCTCTATCCTAATATAATCTTTAAAAATTTCCTTGCAGATGGTGCTATGGATAATTATCCAACATATGAACTACTGGATCATTACAACATGCTGCCCTTTATTTCTCTAGATTCACGTACTATAGCCAAATACAGCTATCAACATCCAGGTGTCCTGTGCTTTGATGATAAGGGAAGACCCATATGCCATGGTGGTATTCCCTATCAAAACTGGGGTTACAGTAAACCTAAGGGAATTAAATACAGGTGTTGGTTTGCATATAAGGGCTTAGAGCCTCCTAAAGACTGTAAGTGTTCCAACAGTTCATATGGTAGGGTTATATACTTAAAAACCAACTATGATGTTAGAATATTTACACCTGTTCCTAGACACTCAAAAGCTTTTAAAGATAAATTTAAGACTAGAACTTCCGTAGAACGTTCAAACAAGAGAATGTTTGTCGATTATTCTATTGAGGATGCACCTTCCCGGAGTTCTCTAATGAGGTTTGCAATGGCTACTTTTTCTGCTATTAATATTCATCTTGATGCATGGATAAACCATTTAAGCTTTAGCTTATTAGAGACCCTAACCCAAGCAACATAGATAACTTCATATCACCTATAAACTAACATTCTCTCAATAAAAGCACTTATTCGAGGCCTTATTTCCCATACTCTTTTTTAGGTTATCCAATCACTACAATATGCGTTTCTCAACGTTCAATTTTATTTCTTTTACAAAATCAGCCGTAGCATCTCGATATATTCCAGTTTTAGGTTAGCCTTAACTATTTCCAATTCTTTTTCGAGAGGCTAC
>NZ_RXHQ01000069.1 GCF_004138105.1 Xylanivirga thermophila
CCTTCCTCTATAATCTTTAATTATCTCTTAATATCTCTATTGTTCTCAGCATTTTGACTTGTAAAAAAGAAGCTATATGGATAGTACATACATTAATGTAATAATATGGGCATAACAGGGTAACCTAAATAGCGTATGCTGTTTTATCCAAAATATGGTTGCTATTGGATGTCCGCTATTACTCTGGTAACTTACCCTTCCATGTCTCACAGGATCATTTGTCCCCAATTCCTTCGTACAGTTTATCCAAGAGGCGGATGTCAGTATATGCTTTCTTACCGGGTCTTTGCCCTAATGGAGGAAATTTTCCACTGACTAATCCCAGCTTCTTTTGTCAAGGTGCAATTACTTCAAAACTATAGAAATATCTTTGTTGCTTTCCACAACCTTTTTTCACTGAAGAACCAGTGATGGACAAGCTATGGATATGTTGACTCTAATTATCCTGTCTGATATGCTTCTGTGGAAAACTCTATCAAAGCTTATCAGGCTGCATCCTGTAATTGTAAAAAGTTAAGGTCACGTATTACTCTTTCACTGTCATATGCTACTTGTTTACTAATAAGGGCATAAAATATTCTTATCAGCTTACAGCACAGCAGTATTAATGATTGCATCTTCTTTAGAGGGTTTTCTCTTCGGGTTGTATAGTGGTTATGCAGGGCTTTAAACTCTTCATTCTTACTTACAAGTGGCATTACTGCACGAAACAGTACAGCTCGTAGCCTAGACCTGCCACGCTTACTTATGGTGGTATTGCCCTTATGCTTGCCCGAACTATTCTCAACTAAATTTAACCCCGCTAACTTCTGTATCTGCTTAGGATGCGAGAATCTACTGACATCCCCAACCTCTGCCATAAAACCTGCCGCTGTAGTTATACCTACACCCTTTATGGTAAGCATCTCTTGTACGCCTGGTATCTGTAAGGCCAACTTTTCCATCTCATGTTCTACCTCTGCAAGTTGTTCCTTATATAGGTCATATTGCCCAAGAAGCATGGAGAGCTCTTTTTCAGCCATTCGTAGGCCTTCTCTAATACCTATAGAACCCTTGGCTACCTTTACTAACTGTGTCGCTCGTTTAACACCTACGCCACGACTTATGTCTCTCTTCCATGTGGTCACCACACCATCAATACCCATCGATACTATTTTATCCGGAGTCGGAAATTCTCTTAATGTCATCAGCGCTGCTTTACCCTCCCAATCTTTAAAAACAACCATAAACTCCGGGAAATATTGATCTAACCACCTAATTACTTGGTTCTTAATTCTTATGAGTGACTTACTTATTGAATCCCTTAAGTTCATCACTGTCCTAAGCTCACTATATACACCTTCAGGTATATAGGGCTCTGAGTATCTACCATCTATCATTAGCTTAGCTATTGTCTTTGGATCCTTGCTGTCGCTCTTTGATGGCGTATTATCGTCCAATTCCTTACTCCTCTTCACGTGAAACGGGTTTACAAGGACAAGCCTTATCTCTTGGTCTTTTAAAAAGTGACCTAGGTTAAGCCAATAGTGGCCTGTTGGCTCCATACCAACAACACTACTAGACTTATGTTCTTTCTTCTCTAGGGCAACCATCCAATCTCTAAAGGATTTTAGACCTTCCCTAGTGTTCTCAAACTTAAATACCTTGCCAAGCTCAATGCCCCTATAGTCAAAAGCTCTAGCATAATGAACCTTCTTTGCGATATCAACCCCTACAACTAATGTCTGTTCTGTTATTGACATTATCTTATCATTTTGTGTATAATTCATATGAGGTACCTCCTTATTATTTAGGGATAAGTGTTGCAACACTCTATACCCAGTATTTTATCAGGAGGTGCCTCTTTTTACAAAGGGCAAATTACTTTACTACAGGAATGCTTT
>NZ_RXHQ01000070.1 GCF_004138105.1 Xylanivirga thermophila
CTTGACTTTCGCAGCAAAAAACAGAAAAAAAGGCCTAGGCCCTGCATATTGCAAGGCCTACGGGCTTTTTGTTTTGATCATAAAGTTGTTGTGATACAGCTCATTTTTTGGTCTGAGCAATAATTTCTTTTATTTCCCTTAAAGACATAAATCTCTTTGAAAAATCAACGCCTATCACATGCCCTAGATCCTCGACAACTTCATTGAAATGATCGAACATATAATAGTTTTCATCCATATAAGTTCCAGTGATATTCCTCATCTCATTGACTAGGGTTTTGGTAGAATACTTATGTTCTGTACTCATTTCAAGCAATCTGATCAAGAGCAAAGAGACGAAACATGTTAGAAAATGAGCTTCAATATGCTCTTTGGTAGATACATATACAGGTCTAGTCTTTAATTCACTCTTTGTTATCTTAAAGGATTCCTCAATCCTCCATAGCCCTCTATAGGCATCAAGGATTTCATTGTCAGGCATATCTAGTTCACTTGTGACTATAGCATAGTAACCATCAAATTTTTCCTCTTCTTTTATCTTTTCTATATCAATAGCATGATAATCTTGACACTCGTACAGCTCTCCAGTCTCTGAATCGTATGGAGTAGACGTTATATACCTAAGTGAACCCTTAATAGGTAACTTTCCTCTGTTATTGGCCTGAATCGTCTTTTTAGCCTTTTCGATAGCTTTTTCTCTGTCATAGCGCGCTCTTCTAGCATAGTCGGGGCTATAGAAAACTACCTGTTTTTGTTCAATAGGGGCTTTAATCTTTTTATCTGCGGCATTGGTCACCCAAATATACGTCGGTATTACACGAGATTTAATCTTAAAACCATCCTCAAACCTTGTATATCCATCATCAGATAAAACGAAGTCTTTTAAGTCTGCATCAGCACTGCGGACGCTTTTTGAATATATATATCCATTTCCGTGTAGCATATTATAGGCAATATTGTCACCGGTATTCATCCCCTTGTCAGCTACAACAATGATACGGCCTAAACCAAAGTCATCCTTAAGCTCGTCAAGAACGGGCATCAGCGTCTCACAATCGTTGGTATTACCTTCAAATAGTTGATAGGTAATAGGTAAGCCAGCGTTGTCCATAAGCAATCCCATTTGTATAATTGGATTAGGACGATGCTCTTTAGAAACACCTTTCTTACGTAAATCATCAGGCTCTTTAATTTCAAAGTAATAATTAGTAACATCATAGTAGACATTACTCATGTCTCTACCATAAACTGCACGGACCATTCTATGGATATGTAATAATAGATCATCCCTATAAAGGTTAAAGTAATCTAGAGCCCTGTAAATATCATCTATTTTAAAGTCAAAATCTAAAAAAAATCCATCTATATTTTCAAAAACTTGTTTTTTTGAACAGGGATACAAAACCCTAGAGTACACAAGAATCTGAAAAATATTATTAAGCGAATATTCTATATTTAAATTTCTCTGTCTATTAATGAAGAATTCATTCATCTTTAGTTGATGATAGAAAAAGCTCAATACAGAAAACCCTAAGTTCTTCCTTAAGGTTAAAGTGGTATCGATAGTATCATTAACCGAAAAATTAAAAGTTATAGGCCTAACGCCTTTCTTAGATTCCTCAGTCATTTGTTTTGCTACTTCTGTAAAATGAGCAATAGGATCATCAAAATCTTTTTCTAGTTCATCCAGATAGCCCAAGCTTTTTACGTTCTTTTGTTTAACCTTTCCTGTACCTGGCTCTCTGTAGCCTTGTACTATAGATAGATAAACCCTTCCATTGGGTTTCCTGTCCTTCTTTAGAAACATTTTCATCACCATATATATTATACCATAGAACATCATAGAACAACAGGAAAAA
>NZ_RXHQ01000071.1 GCF_004138105.1 Xylanivirga thermophila
GTTAGCGTAAAATTACCGTAGGGATTTAGAGTAATAAATTACCAATAGAATTGAAAAGAAGATGCCATCCTGTTAAAATATTAGTCGAATAAACAAATAACTTAACGAAAGGATGACATCTTCTATGTATAATAGTATACACCATTTTAATGAGTTTGGGGTAAAAAAGATTGAAAAAACAATAAAAGAGTTCATAAAAGAAGGAAAAGATCTAGGTGATTTAGTATTTGGGTTAGAGGAAAGCCTGTTTGAATTAGGCCGAAATATACTAGTTGAAGTATTGGAAGATATGGATCAACATTTACGTAATTCTGGTCTTAGAAAAAACAATTGGGAAATAGTTAGAAACGACACTACACAGCTTTTAACGAGCTTTGGAATGATTAAATACAACAGAACATATTTCAAGCCCAAGAAGGGGGGAAAAAGACGTTATCTAGTGGATGACATTGTAGGTGTAGGCCCCCATGATAGAGTGAGTGCTGATGTAGTTATAAATGCAGTAGAAGAGGCTGCAGATAGTAGTTATAGAAAAGCGGGCAAAAAAGCTACGTATGTAGATGAAATAAGTAAACAGGCAGTGATGAACAAAATACATGCCCTTGAGATTACACAGCCAGAGGTAAAGGTAGACGAGAAAAGGGATGTTGGGATACTATATATTGAAGCGGATGAAGATCATGTAGCACTTCAGAATAAAGATAAAGATGAGACCGACAATAACTATCCAAAGATAGCTATGCCATGGCTTGTATATGTTCACGAAGGTTTTGATGGTGACAAATGTAGTGAAAATAGGAATGTATTAAGAAATGTACGCTATTTTGGAGGAATATATAAAAATAGTGAGGATTTGTGGCTTGAGGTATGTGATTACATATATGAGCAATATAATATAGATTCGATAGAAACTATATATATTTCAGGCGATGGTGCTTCATGGATTAAGCAGGGACTTCATTGGATTCCAAAGAGCAAGTTTGTCCTAGATGAATATCATCTACAGAAATATGTTAGAGCATCTACAGCCCATCTAGATGATAGTGCAATCCATCAGGAGCTGCAAGATGCATTAGATTGGCCTAGTAAGGAAAAGACAAAGGAGGTATTTAAAAAAATACTTAAACTGACTGATTCTGAGACTAAAAAGAAGTCGATTAAACAGGCAAGACAATACATATTAAATCAGTGGGATGGGATAGAGATAAAGGCAGATAAAGGTTTTGAAATAATAGGATGTAGTGCAGAAGGGCATGTAAGCCATATTCTATCAGATAGGTTAAGTAGTAGACCTAGAGGTTGGTCAGAGGTAGGTGTTAAAAAGATGGCTGAGCTTAGGATATATATAAAGAATGGTGGCAAGGTCTATGATTTGGTAATGAATCAAAAACATAATAAGGCAAAGGAGAAAAAGCATAAGATACAGGATCGAATGATAAAAGACTTGAGGAGAAAAGTATCTAGTAAATATGCAAATGCGTGGAATAGTGACTTAGTTGTAACAACTAAAGGCAAAAACACCGGTTTATACAACGAGTTAAGAGGCCTTAGTAGCATACATGGTCTGTAGGCAGGGAGCAGCAAAGCGAACCCTTTACAATAAGAGGGACCCATATGGTATAATGGATAAAACGGCAGCCATAAAACCGGCTAGATATGTCCGAAATAAGGGAGGCCGCCCTGGCTGACAAATCATATGGGCGATGCTTGTCGTCAAGAGTGTGACCGGATACAATGCTAATTTATTTATCAGGATGGCTGTATTTTTCTTTTCCCTACAGTAAATTGACGCAATC
>NZ_RXHQ01000072.1 GCF_004138105.1 Xylanivirga thermophila
AAGTAATGTGTTTATTTAGTGGAGTATTGTACTGTGTAACCTATACATAGGATGTATTGAAATTCTATATAAACACATCCATACTGGCCACCTAGAGCCGTGTAACCTATACATAGGATGTATTGAAATTTCCTACGGGATACAAATACAATCTTCCACCTTTTGTGTAACCTATACATAGGATGTATTGAAATTTTCTACAGTAGATAATACTTCTATATGTGTTGATAGTGTAACCTATACATAGGATGTATTGAAATCTGCGTCTAAGAACTCTTTTTTGTCATGGTGTCCTTGTGTAACCTATACATAGGATGTATTGAAATAAATTCCACCATAAGCAGTTAACCTCCTACAGGCCAGTGTAACCTATACATAGGATGTATTGAAATCTTTATAAAACTTTTAAAAATATACGGTATTTGGTTGTGTAACCTATACATAGGATGTATTGAAATTGATGAATATTACAACCCAGATACACCAGATAAATCGGTGTAACCTATACATAGGATGTATTGAAATCAGGTGATAAAGGAGACAAAGGAGATACTGGACCTAAGTGTAACCTATACATAGGATGTATTGAAATATTACAAATTTATCTAATGCCCAATCCGCATCTTCCGTGTAACCTATACATAGGATGTATTGAAATTTGGTTTATTGTGTTGCCATATACTCCAATTTTCTTGTGTAACCTATACATAGGATGTATTGAAATCAAAACCACTATACAAGCTACTGAATGAGGCTTATCGTGTAACCTATACATAGGATGTATTGAAATAGGGTATTAGTGGAGTGGTAGACGGTCTATCAAAAAGTGTAACCTATACATAGGATGTATTGAAATACGGCTACATTCTCATAAACGACGACGATTATATTTGTGTAACCTATACATAGGATGTATTGAAATGGCACTATAATAGCCACCAGTGATGGTAAAACGATAGTGTAACCTATACATAGGATGTATTGAAATAGCCAAGTCAAATACTGATTAAATAATGTTGTAGTAGTGTAACCTATACATAGGATGTATTGAAATAACTTCAGTAGCAACTTGGATATTCCCAGAAATGAAGTGTAACCTATACATAGGATGTATTGAAATTCCTTCCTAGCCTCGTTGTTTAGTCGGACCTGCAAGAGTGTAACCTATACATAGGATGTATTGAAATGACTCTACTTTAAAGGCCTTGGATGTCGGCTGTGTAAAGTGTAACCTATACATAGGATGTATTGAAATATTGTTTACAAATGCATTATATACAGATACAGCATGTGTAACCTATACATAGGATGTATTGAAATTTGGTTAATATGCACTTCTTTTCTCCATACGGCTCTGTGTAACCTATACATAGGATGTATTGAAATGCCTTCCAGCCTCTAGCATTCTTGCCAGTACAGAAGGTGTAACCTATACATAGGATGTATTGAAATAAGAAGATATTAACAAAGAGTTTCCAAAGTACGCTGGTGTAACCTATACATAGGATGTATTGAAATATGAACTAATTGAGATGTTACTGGGCAAAAAAGCAGCGTGTAACCTATACATAGGATGTATTGAAATTAGCTTCTGGTCTGGATCCGTCCGGCTACTGCTACCGTGTAACCTATACATAGGATGTATTGAAATTCACTACTCCAGTCTGTTTTAGCTTCCTGCCATGCCGTGTAACCTATACATAGGATGTATTGAAATTTCCATAATGTTAGTGTATAATTTTCATGGGCATCGGGCATTAAATTCCAAAAAGAGGAAGACCCCACTAA
>NZ_RXHQ01000073.1 GCF_004138105.1 Xylanivirga thermophila
GTTACTACTCAGGCATTCCCATTGAAGTCGCCCTGTGCTAATATGTAACCATGATCATTGACCTTCATATTATTAAAAAAGAGTAACTTTAATAAAGGGATATCGCCGATATCCCTCACTTCTAACAATTGAATATTAAAGAGAACTCTGGGGAATAAAGGGCGCTCCTTTTATCGCATTTGCTAGCGATTCCAACACTTTCAGGCCGTTTTTTCTGCATGTTGAGATATAGCTTCGGGTTCTGCAGAACATCTTCGCACCTTCATCTCCGCGAAAGCAACCTGAGATTTTCTGTCTTAGCTTCACCATTCTGATATCTCTTTCAGCAAGATTGTTGTCGAAAGGAATGTTGAAATCTAGCATAAATGCGAGGGTTTCAAGATTGAATTTCTCAAGCTTCTCTAGAAGGTTAAGAGCCTCACCTTTTTTAGGCTTACCCGTCTTTTCTGATACGAGATCCCCGTTTTTTAAGGCGTTCTCTTCCTTGCCCCTAGTGATGATATCACCATATCTTTCCATATATGCTTCGATATCATTTGTAGGCATAGAGTCCATACCTTGCTCCTTCAGACTTTCCACGTGTTCCTTAATTTTAACTAGGAGCTCTGACATTTCCTTTGCCCATTCATGGCCATAATTTTCGTAAATGCCTTTTAGGTTCCTTAGATGATGGGCATTGCATTCGGCATGGGTACAGTCCGTATAGGTATAATAGGGCTTCCAATGGTCATGTACTGCTGTACCCTGAAACTTTGGAAGTATTCCAATATCCTCACTAGCATCAGTACCTCTTTTATCATGAATAGCATAGTAGGTAAGCTTATCCGTTGAAGCACTATGAACCCACTTTGTCTTCTTATCACAGCGCATACCAGTTTCATCAAAGTGTACTACTTCTGCGCCTACAAGCTGATCTATTACCGCATTCTCAAATTCTTCTAGATTCTTTTCAAGACGCTTATTGATATTAACAAAAGTGCCTTGGCTAATATCTTGACCTGTAAGATCTCTGATTAATTCAGCGGCCCTTTCAAGGGGAATTAATTGATAGTTGGTCAGATATGTTATGAGCCCCTGTAAGTTCTGACCGTACTGAACAGGCTGATTTACTCCTTCGGGAAATTGTGTCTTATGAATCTTCCCACAGCCCGGGCACTCTAACGTATGGGTTTTGTATTCGGTAACATCTATTTTTATCACAGGTATATCGAATACTTGCCTAGTTTGGACAGTTCCCTCGACATCTATTAAGCTGTGACCACATTCGCATTGTTTAGGCTTTATATCAACAATCTTATCCGGATTGTTGACCTTTTCAAGTGTCTTTCCCTCATGGCCAGGCTGACCACCTGTCGATTTACCACTCTTTTTACGGTTGTTTTTAGGCTTCTTCTTCAACCCATCAGATGATGGCGGCTTGCTGCTATTGCCACTATTTTTATTAATTTGGGCTTCCAGTATAGTAATCCTAGCATTAAGTTTTTGGTTTCCTTGTTTAAGCTCTAGTAACTCTTGATTGAGATCCACCAATTCCTCATTGAGATCCAACAACTCTTGACTAAGAACTACAAGCTTATCGTCCATACTTTTTACGAGTGTAATAACAGCATCGATGCCTTTATTATATATTTCAACAATTTCTTTATCGTTCATTACAATTACCACCCATTATTTATGTATGCTATAATTATAATGCATCTTGGGGATAAATTGCATCAATCAGATATTTCCAATAATCTACTACCCTAAGATGTCAATGCCTGAGTAGTAAC
>NZ_RXHQ01000074.1 GCF_004138105.1 Xylanivirga thermophila
TTGTCAAGGTTGGGTAGTATTTTCTCGTATACACTCGAAAATCTCCACCCTCCCCTTGACAAGAGGAAGTAAATGGATAAGTATGATTTTCTCAAAAAGTGTTGCATTTAATATTGCAATTTAGAATTCGTAATTCTAACAAGTATTGCAATAATAAAGGCAACTAGAAGGACTTCTTAATTTCTTAATATGGGTAATAATTTTTCGAAGTATTCAGGTAACGGAGCTTCAAATGTCATTTTCTCACCGCTTCTAGGATGAATAAGGGTAAGCTGTTTTGCATGTAAAACCTGCCCTTTCAAATTGAAACGTTGCTTTTTTATTCCATATACAGGATCGCCTACTACTGGATGGCCTATATATGCCATATGTACCCGTATCTGATGGGTTCTACCTGTCTCTAGTTGAGCTTTTACCAAAGTATAATCACCGAAACGTTCTAACACTTCATAATGGGTAACAGCTCTTCTACCACTTTCTACTACAGCCATTCTTTTGCGATCTATTGGATGCCGACCTATAGGTGCATCTATAATCCCCTTATCTTGCTTTATATTATACTCTACTATAGTCCAGTATATTCTGCTCATTGTTTTAGACTGTAGCTGATGAGCCAATTTTATATGTGCCATGTCATTTTTGGCAACCACCAAAAGTCCGGAGGTATCCTTGTCTATTCTATGTACTATACCAGGGCGTATAGCTCCATTTATCTCAGATAGATTATCACAATGGTATAAAAGAGCATTTACAAGGGTACCGGAGTAATTACCTGGTGCAGGATGTACTACCATTCCTTGAGGTTTGTTTATGACAATTATATCATTATCTTCATATATTATGTTTATAGGAATATTTTCTGGTTCAGTATTCATTTTTTTCGGTGGAGGAATGGATATAAAAATATTATCTCCTTTTCGTGTTTTATAATTTGGCTTTGTAGTATTCCCATCTACTAGTACTTTCCCATCTTTTATGAGGGATTTTATATGTGATCTAGAAATATCTCTTAATTTTTTACTTAAAAATACATCTATTCTTTCGCCTACGCCAGATTCATCTATTGTAATATTGATTCTTTCCATATCATACACCTATCTTTAAGCCTATTTGTCTGCTATAAATAATAAATACCATGCTAATAATATAGTGCCTATTACCACAAAGCTATCAGCCACGTTAAATACCGGATAGTTGATTGCAGCAATATGTATCATATCTACTACATATCCAAGGCGTATCCTATCAATTAAATTACCTATTGCACCACCTAATATAAATGCCAAACTTATTCGCAGGATCATTCTTGTATCCTTATATGTAAAAAGATAATATGCCATTCCAGCGCATATTATTATCGTTAAAACGATAAAAAACCATCTTTTGTTTTGTAATATTCCAAATGCAGCGCCCCTATTTTCGACATAACAAAACTCTAGAAAACCTTTTATAACAGTAAATGATCCATCAGTTTTTAGATTTTTTACAGTAAAATATTTGGTTATTTGGTCTAACGCAATTATAGTTATTATAATTATTACTTCCAGCATAAGCCCCTCCCACATAAAATTTATATCTATAACATTCATTATAACATAATTTATTTTAATATGTATATAAGATTAATTGCCCCGATCACGGCAAAAGCATGAATACATTTTCTCCCAGACTCCTCGCCCGAGGAGTTTTTTAAAATGCCAGTGTAGCATTTATATAAAGGAATGAGTATACATTGTAAGAAATGGACCCCGGTATTACTATGA
>NZ_RXHQ01000075.1 GCF_004138105.1 Xylanivirga thermophila
GAAAAAACAACTGGGAGATTGTTAGGAAGGATGAGACGGGTATTCTAACAACCTTTGGAACCATTAGATATAACAGGACTTACTTTAAGCCTAAGGCTGGTGGTAAGAGGAAATATCTTGTTGACGAGCTTGTTGGTTTGAAGCCTCATGATAGGGTGAGTGCGGATGTGGTTATTAATGTGGTGGATGAAGCCATAGACAGCACCTATAGGAAAGGTGGAGAGGTGGCTGGATATCTAGACGAAATAAGCAAACAAGCTGTTATGAATAAAATACATAACCTAAAGATAATAGAGCCTGAGCTTAAAGTGGATAAGAAGAGGGATGTTAAGATCCTATACGTTGAAGCAGATGAAGACCATGTTTCCCTGCAGAGGCAAGGTGATGAAAAAGATAATCAAAGCAAAACAGCTATGCCTAAACTTGTTTATGTACATGAAGGAATAGACCCTGAAAGAAGCAGTAAAACAAGGACCAGACTTAAGAATATTAAATACTTTGGTGGTATGTATAAAGAGAGTGAGGATCTCTGGCTCGAGGTCATGGAATATATAGATAAGCAGTACAACCTGGATTCAATTGAAACCATATACCTCTCTGGTGATGGAGCATCCTGGATTAAAACCGGGCTTGATTGGATCCCTAAAAGTAAGTTTGTTCTTGATAATTATCACCTTAAGAAATATATGATAACGGCAACTGCGCACCTAAATGATGAAGACATTTACCAAGAGCTAAAGGATGCACTTGATTGGCCAGATAAGGATATGGTTAAGGAAGTCTTTAAGAAGATACTTAAGCTAACTGATTCCGAAACGAAAAAGAAAGCAGTTAGGGATGCTAGGCGGTATATATTGAATAACTGGCATGGAATAGAAATAAAGGCTGAAAAGCGTGATGAGATAGTTGGTTGTAGCGCCGAAGGCCATGTAAGTCATGTATTCTCAAATAGGCTAAGTAGCAGGCCTAAGGGATGGTCCCAGATAGGTGTTGCTAAGATGTCTAAGCTTATCATATATAAGAAAAATGGTGGAAAGATTTATGATTTAGTTATGGCCCAAAAGCTTAGGGAGATGGAAACTAGTAAACATGAATTGCAGGATGAGTTAGTCAAAGAAGTAAGGAAGTTATCTGAAAGCAGGTATGCTAATTCATGGAATAGCAACCTGACTGTATTTACTCTGGGGAAGAAAACAGGACTATTTAATGAACTAAGGAGTGTAGCAGGAATACGATAATATTAGTATTCAATGACAATAAAAAGCGATGGATGTATACCATCGACCCTATAGCTGGGCTACGCTGTCAAGCCCAGAACGTAGTGAAGTTTATTTTAGGCTTGACAGCAATGGCAAATGGTAAAATAGCTGTGTTTTTATTGAAAACACTAAATGGATCATTGGTGCTTTATCCTTTTATGCTATAATAGGTAGAACCACAGCAAACAAGTTGTAAAAGGCATGGCCTAGAGCTGATTAGAGTGTTAATGGTGTAGATAAAACTATAATACCAAACAGTCATCTGAATATATGGGAACTGTAACTTTAAGTAAAAATATCCCAGGATGTTATCTATTCTTCTTTTCCCTACAGTAAATTGACGCTATC
>NZ_RXHQ01000076.1 GCF_004138105.1 Xylanivirga thermophila
TTTTTTATTACTCCTTAGAAAGGAGGTGATCCAGCCGCACCTTCCGATACGGCTACCTTGTTACGACTTCACCCCAGTCATTAAGCTCACCTTCGACGGCTCCTCCCTTACGGTTAGGTCACCGGCTTCGGGTGCTCCCAACTTCCATGGTGTGACGGGCGGTGTGTACAAGGCCCGGGAACGCATTCACCGCGACATGCTGATTCGCGATTACTAGCAACTCCGGCTTCATGTGGGCGGGTTGCAGCCCACAATCCGAACTGTGGCCTGGTTTGTGGGATTTGCTCCAGCTTGCGCCTTCGCTTCCCTCTGTTTCAGACCATTGTAGCACGTGTGTAGCCCAAGACATAAGGGGCATGATGATTTGACGTCATCCCCACCTTCCTCCGAGTTATCCCCGGCAGTCTCTCTAGAGTGCCCACCCTAAGTGCTGGCAACTAAAGATAAGGGTTGCGCTCGTTGCGGGACTTAACCCAACATCTCACGACACGAGCTGACGACAACCATGCACCACCTGTCTCCTCTGTACTCCGAAGAGTCCGTACTTATCTCTAAATACTTCAGAGGGATGTCAAGCCTTGGTAAGGTTCTTCGCGTTGCTTCGAATTAAACCACATGCTCCGCTGCTTGTGCGGGCCCCCGTCAATTCCTTTGAGTTTCAGCCTTGCGGCCGTACTCCCCAGGCGGGATACTTATTGCGTTAACTCCGGCACAGAAGTCTTTAAACCCCTACACCTAGTATCCATCGTTTACAGCGTGGACTACCAGGGTATCTAATCCTGTTTGCTCCCCACGCTTTCGTGCCTCAGCGTCAGTTACAGTCCAGAAAGCCGCCTTCGCCACTGGTGTTCTTCCTAATCTCTACGCATTTCACCGCTACACTAGGAATTCCACTTTCCTCTCCTGTACTCAAGCCATACAGTTTCATGTGCAATACCTCGGTTAAGCCGTGGTTTTTCACACCTGACTTATATGGCCGCCTACGCACCCTTTACGCCCAGTAATTCCGGACAACGCTCGCCCCCTACGTATTACCGCGGCTGCTGGCACGTAGTTAGCCGGGGCTTCCTCCTTGGGTACCGTCACTTCCTTCGTCCCCAAAGACAGAGCTTTACGATCCGAAGACCTTCTTCGCTCACGCGGCGTCGCTGCGTCAGGGTTCCCCCCATTGCGCAATATTCCCCACTGCTGCCTCCCGTAGGAGTCTGGGCCGTGTCTCAGTCCCAGTGTGGCCGGTCACCCTCTCAGGTCGGCTACCCATCGTTGCCTTGGTGGGCTTTTATCTCACCAACTAGCTAATGGGACGCGAGCCCATCTTGTACCGGATTACTCCTTTGACCCCTGTATCATGCGATACTGTGGCCTTATGCGGTATTAGCAAGTGTTTCCACCTGTTATCCCCCTGTACAAGGCAGGTTGCTCACGCGTTACTCACCCGTCCGCCGCTAGGTTTAAGGTGTTAGCAAGCTAACTCCTTAAACCTCGCTCGACTTGCATGTGTTAGGCACGCCGCCAGCGTTCGTCCTGAGCCAGGATCAAACTCTCAATTTAAAAGTTTATCCT
>NZ_RXHQ01000077.1 GCF_004138105.1 Xylanivirga thermophila
TATGGAGCCAAAAATGTATTTGATATTTAGATTAAATTGGTTTTGTTTGATGTGATTAACTATTAAATTTGCAGGTTTGATAGTGCTTTCATTCACTGATTAATACAATACTAATTATACAAGGAGGAGTTTATCAATTCCTTAAATAAAAAGCTAGAGGAAGAATTTAATGAATATAAGGAATCATATGATATTTTAGAATTGGCTGATATGGTAGAGGTTATATACGGTATATTAGATGCCCAGGGAATAGATATTGAAGAGTTTGAAAAGATTAGAAAGGATAAAAAAGAAGCTAGGGGAGGGTTCAAAAAGGGTATTTTCCTTATAGATGTGACGGAATAAAGATTTTTTAGTATTTTGCGTATGCCAGAAGAAACAAAGAGTTAAGCAGTATAAAGTAATATGATGGTTTATTTGCAAATAACTTACCATGTGTTATAATTTTAAATATAGATAAAGCATTGTGGAGGTGGCGACTTGGCACAGCAATATACTAGAAAAATGATTCGCAAGGTGTTCACAAAGATGCTAAATGAGCGTCCACTTAATAAAATTACAGTTAAGGATATTGTTAAAGCATGTCAGATCAACAGAAATACTTTTTATTATTATTACCCCGATATATATGCAGTTCTTTCAGAGATCTTCCAAACGGAACTTCAGACGGTCATTGATGAGTATAACGATACACTTTCATGGGAGGAAAGTTTTCTTGTAGCTACTAAGTTTGCTTTAGAAAATAAAACGGCTATTTATCATGTATATAATTCCATGCGGAGAGAAGAATTAGAGAACTATATATATGGTGTATCAGGGAATGTTATGACACGGTATGTTGAAAAAGTAAGCGATGGTATTTCGGCCTCTTCGGGAGACAAAAAATTGATTGCTTCCTTTTATCAGTGTGCCCTTACTGAAATGCTACTACGCTGGGTTGCTTCTGGAATGAAGGAAGACCCAGATATTATCGTCAAGCGAATCGGGCAGCTCTTTGATGGAACTGTTGCCCTATCTCTTAATCGAAGTGCTGAGTTAGAGGATATCTGGCAAAAGTGATTGGTGTTTTCTTTTCTTATCAGACATTTTAATTTCAATGCCTAAAAACTAGACAAAATAGCTGCGGCGTTCGAATTTCGAACGCCGCAGCTATTTTATCTAATGAAAAAGAATCTAAAAAGATATAGTATAAATATAAACAGATTGTTACTACTCAGGCATTGACATCTTAGGGTAGTAGATTATTGGAAATATCTGATTGATGCAATTTATCCCCAAGATGCATTATAATTATAGCATACATAAATAATGGGTGGTAATTGTAATGAAC
>NZ_RXHQ01000078.1 GCF_004138105.1 Xylanivirga thermophila
TCCTTCTTACACCTTTCGTCTACAGGACTGTCACCTTCTTTGGTCTGACCTTCCAGCCAGTTCGACTAGGATTCAGTTGGATATTGCCGGTCCACAACCCCCGTATCCGAAGATACGGGTTTGGGCTATTTCCCGTTCGCTCGCCGCTACTTGGAAAATCGAGTTTTCTTTCTCTTCCTCCGGGTACTTAGATGTTTCAGTTCCCCGGGTTTTCCTTCCCATACCTATGGATTCAGTATGGGATACCTAGGGTTTTCCTAGGTGGGTTCCCCCATTCGGACATCTGTGGTTCAATGCCTGCTTGCGGCTCCCCACAGCTTTTCGCAGCTTGCCACGTCCTTCTTCGGCTCCTGGTGCCAAGGCATCCACCCTACGCTCTTCATAGCTTGATCTATCTTTTCTAACCTTGCGAAACTGTAGTGTATTTCTACCCTACAATATTGTTTGTGTTGCTTTGGCATTGTGTAGTTTTCAAGGTGCAATTGGTGGGCTCAAGTGGACTCGAACCACCGACCTCACGCTTATCAGGCGTGCGCTCTAACCGGCTGAGCTATGAGCCCATTTTGGTGGAGATGAGGAGATTCGAACTCCTGACCCCCTGCTTGCAAGGCAGGTGCTCTCCCAACTGAGCTACACCCCCACACTTCTTTTTTTGAGGATATTAGACCCTCAAAACCAAACAGTGCATCCTTTTACCATAAGTCATTCCCATGTGCTTCTTTTTCACCGTTTTTTATTACTCCTTAGAAAGGAGGTGATCCAGCCGCACCTTCCGATACGGCTACCTTGTTACGACTTCACCCCAGTCATTAAGCTCACCTTCGACGGCTCCTCCCTTACGGTTAGGT
>NZ_RXHQ01000079.1 GCF_004138105.1 Xylanivirga thermophila
AGCGTAGCGAAGTGCATTTTAGGCTTGACAACTTTGCTAAATGGTAAAATTTAAGATATTTTTCTTAATTATTATAGCGATTGACTTTCTGGAAGAAAAAGGTGCCAATAAAAACTTGACACACACAATGTCGAAATATGAGTTGACATATATATAAGTCTATGTTACTATAATAAAGCTGTCAGGGAACAGCAATGGATTCGAATAACTCTAGTTAAGAAAAAAGATTTAAAAAAAGTTGTTGACAAACCAAGAGTTATTTGATACTATAATAAAGCCGCTTGCGAGGGCGGCAGGAAATTGGACCTTGAAAACTAGACAGTGCAAAGAAAAAAACAGCCATAAGTCGATTCTTATGAGTTGAGGATAAACTTTTAAATTGAGAGTTTGATCCTGGCTCAGGACGAACGCTGGCGGCGTGCCTAACACATGCAAGTCGAGCGAGGTTTAAGGAGTTAGCTTGCTAACACCTTAAACCTAGCGGCGGACGGGTGAGTAACGCGTGAGCAACCTGCCTTGTACAGGGGGATAACAGGTGGAAACACTTGCTAATACCGCATAAGGCCACAGTATCG